>NZ_BAAGYM010000040.1:0-508 GCF_054779315.1 Niabella aquatica | reverse complement strand
AACAATCCAGTTTCGATAACTGCCGGGTTGTATGTCAACAGCCGCTTTCCCACCATAGCACCATATAGTTCGTTCCAACGCTTATTGGTCATCACCCATTCAAAATCAACGATGTCGCCATTTTTTTCATCACGTATGGATTTGAACAGCTGCATAATTTGCAGCGAATTGTCGAATGTGGCTTGCAAGAGTTCATTGGTACTGATGAGCTTCCGTTCCCATCGTATGCGCTCGGAAATATCTTTGAAAAGGATAGCAACCTTGCGTTCTTCAGGCTTGCCAATTTTAAATGCATACACTTCGTACCATACGCCGCCAGCTATTTGCGAGGCATAATGCTCAAACCGTTTCGGTTCGCCGGTCCTGGCAATCTCTCCATATACCTCGAACCAAAACGGTTCATGCTCGGGTGCCAGTTCCTTCATAGTTCTGCCCATGGCGTTTTCGAGCCTGGTTTGTTTAATGAAAGCAGGATTAGCTTCCAGGAAGCAATAGTCATTCGGTTCAT
>NZ_BAAGYM010000039.1:0-99169 GCF_054779315.1 Niabella aquatica | reverse complement strand
TTTGAATGGGTGATGACCAATAAGCGTTGGAACGAACTATATGGTGCTATGGTGGGAAAGCGGCTGTTGACATACAACCCGGCAGTTATCGAAACTGGATTGTTCGACGACTTCAAACGGGTAACTGAAACCGGCGTTTCTATAACACAAGAGCACTACTACAAATATGAACAATTCGACGGTTGGTTTTTGCAAACCGTAGCTAAAGTGGAAGACGGATTTCTGCTGTCAACGATCGACATTACAGAGCGTAAACGTCACGAAGCGGCGCTTGCGCTACTTGCCGAGATAAGTGAAGAACTGGTTGTAACTACAGACATTAATAAAACATTATACCTGCTTTGTGAGAAGATTTGTTTGCACTTCAATGCTGCCTTTTGTGCGATTTCTGAGGTAGATGAATCTAAAGGAACAGTAACCCGCTTGCAAATGTGGCAACCAGGTGATGGCGTTATCCCCAGCGATGTATATCATATTGAAGCGCATCACAGTGATGAAGTGAGGCGATTAATGCGCTCCGGAAGGCCAGAGATTGTGCGGGATACGAAATTGTTTCCGAAAGATGTTGCACTCAGGTATGCTTCACTACATATTGGCGCTTATGTGAATATACCGCTCGTACACAATAATGAGTGGCGCTTAACTTTAACAGTGAGCGATAATCAGCCACGGGACTGGAAGGAGGACGAAATCGGATTAATGCGTGAACTCAGTGAACGTATCTGGACCAGGGTTGAGCGCGTGCGGGCCGAGGAAGCCCTCCGCGAAAGCGAGCAGCGCCTAAAAAAATTGCTTAAATTAAGAGATGAATTTATTAGTGTAGCCAGTCATGAATTGAAAACTCCTGTTACGAGCATGGGAGTGTATGCAGAGATATTACAGGAAAGATTGAAGGAGGCAGGAAATAAGGATGACAACGAGCTGATCAGCAGGCTTACTGTACAGATACGCCGGTTGGTAACGCTGATAAATATGCTTTTGGATACTACCCGCATAGCGGAGGGAGAATTACTATTGGATTATGAGATCTTCGATATTACAGAATTGATCAAAGAACGGGTTGATGAGATCAAACGCACCACCGATCATCGCTTTGATTTGAATATAAAGGAGCCTGCAATGGTTACTGCTGATAAAGAACGTATCGGGCAGGTAATAACCAACCTTCTGTCCAATGCGATCAAATATTCTCCGAAAGGAAGCACTATAAAGGTTTTAGCAGAGTGTCATTCTCATCAGGTGGCGATTACCATCCAGGATGAAGGCTGTGGTATATCTGAGGCTGACCAGGAACGAATATTTGAACGTTTCTTTCGTGTTACTTCCTATAAAAAGGGAGCTTCTTCCGGAATAGGATTGGGGTTATATATAGTGGCCCAAATAGTCCACAGGCATGGAGGTACCATCCGGGTACATAGTAAAGAAGGCCGCGGATCGGCTTTTACATTTACGATTCCACAAAAGAGAAGTTAAGTAATTTTAAAGTTAATAACTATTGGGTGTGAAAAAAAGTGTTTTAATTATAGAGGATGATAACGACATACGCTATTCGTTAGAATATATTTTAAAGCGAGCGCATTATGAAGTAAGAATGGGAGCTTCTGCCCATGACCTGGAAGTGGAACTGGCCGCAAAATTTCCTGACGTTATCATACTGGATATTATGTTACCTGATGGTAACGGCATTGAGTTGTGTAAACAAATAAAAGAAAATGCCTTAACAAGCCATATAGCTGTGATTATTATGTCGGCACATCAGTTTAGTAATATAGATGAGGCTTGTGCAGATCATTTTATCAGTAAGCCATTTAGTATAAAAGAAATGCTAGCGGCTATTGAAAGCGTTTCCTACAAGTAAGCTGCTATTGAATTCGTAAAGAAAATAAGCGCTTCATTGAAAACGACAAACGTTTACATTTAAGTATTATACGGGCCATTCATCAATGCTGAATATAACAGCCCTGTTTTGAAGGTAAAACATTAACATCAATCTCACGCAAAATAACTTTGAACTATGATCGTTCTCTTATTTTATACCCTATTTTAAATAGATTTTGTACTGACAGGCAGTACACGTACTGGAAAAAGAAAATTTTTGATCTTTACTTTAATCCTGACATGGCGTGCCATTAGAGGCAAATTGCTATCCGATAGTATTCCCCATATTAAACATCGGTAAATACATAGCAATTAAGACAACGCCAACAACAAGGCCAAGTATGATAATAATAGCCGGTTCTATAAACTTGCTTATTTGCATGGTCTGGTAATCCAGGTCTTCGGTATAACGTTCTGCCAGGTTTTTAAAGAAGAGCTCTAACTGGTTTACTTCTTCACCTACTTTCACGAGGGCTACCATTTTAGAAGGAAAGACTTTTTGCGCAGCCATGCTCTGGTGCAGGGGTATTCCTTTTAAAATATCCTCTTCCATTTGGGCAAGAGCCTGCTCAATCGGGTAAAAGCCCATTACCTGTTTGCTTAATGCTAGTCCTTGTACCAGTGGCACTTTTGCGCTTAGCAATAACTGCATGGTAGATGCAAATCTGGCTAAATAAATTTTGGAAATAATGCCTTTAACTATAGGTGTTTTTTGCAGTAAACGGTCTTTGTGTTTTTTATACCAATGTTTTTTTCGATTAATAATTATAAATAAAATAAGCAAAAAGAAGAACAACAAAATGTGTCCTGCCCAGGCCTGCATAAATTGCGATACATTTAATACCTGTTGTGTAAGATAAGGCAGGTCGCCTCCAAAGCGCTTAAACACATCCGCAAACATCGGTACTACATAGTTCATCATAAATGATACAGAGCAGAACGCAACAGTTAAGACAATAAGAGGATAGGTGAGTGCACTGATAATTTGCCGCCTTTGTTTGATCCTGCTTTTATAATAAAGCGAAAGTTGCTGCAATACAGCAACTAGTTTACCGGTTTCTTCTCCGATTTCAATCGTAAAATATTCATAAGGGGTAAAACTTTTATTTTCTTTTAGGGCTGCAGAAAGGCTTTTGCCGTTTACTACCTTATCCTGTAGTTCAGTCATAATAGCCTTGGGCGCTTTTTTATTTTGCTCATCTCGTATGAGCTGCAACGAACTTCTAATATCCAGCCCGGCGTCCATAAGGCTACCTAACTCCAGGTAAAATGATTCTTTTATTCTGTCGGAAAAGGGTTTGCCGGAAACGGATATATCTTTAGACAACAGCATTTCCAACTGTTTCATAAAAGAGGTGTCGGTTCCCAGTGCAGGGGATGCCTCGTTTTCAAACCGAGGTTCATGATTTTGCCTGAGGGATTTTATTTGGATAGGTTCACTCACTGTTCAGGTTTGCCGGCTGAAAAAATTTCTTCTGCCGAATATTTTTTTTGAAGATAAGTAAAAAATGATTTCCCCTTATACTGGCTGTGCAGTTTTACGAAACCGACAAGATCTGTCGAATCACCTGCGAGCCTGAAGCTTTCGATTTGAGCCCCTGGTGGTAAAGTGTCAAGTGCATCACCCGCAAAGCGCACAACAAAACTGGTATCAAAAATATAATAGACAGGTTCATTATTTCTTTCATAAGGTGCTGTTGGTTGTATTTTTAATTGCCTGCCATCTTCGGAAATGGTAACAGTACCTGTTCTGTTAAAATCATCTTTTAATGCTTTTTTAAGGACAAAGTAATCTGCATAAAAGTTGTTTTTCTCCTGTAACATTTTTGCCTGATTATCTAAGATCGTATAAATGGTAAACCCGGTCATAAACAGCACGCCCATAAGAAAAAGACTGATGACTATTTCCGGTAATGTAAAAGCTTTAAGACTGATATCTTGGAATGCCGAAAATATTGTTTTACCTCTTTTTGCTTCCTTTTTATTATATGTATTAGTTAAACACAACTCTTATCTTTTATTTCCGGGTACTTAGTATAAGATCTTTTACAATAAGGGGCGACAGGGCCGGATCTTTTCTATAAACAGTATATTGAACTCTTACCAGGCTATCGGCCATTCCATAGGGTTGAACTTCGCGGCTCACCATCCATCCATTGATTACATTCTTTTCAGTAACATAATCTCCTGTGCTGTCCGTAATAAAAATATAGGTATCCAATGCATTAGAAGCATTTATTTTTTGGATATTAAATCCAGCCTTATCCACATTGGTGAAAAATTCTATGGCTATAAAGAAAAGGAATAATAAAATGACAAGCGCTACTATGACTTCAATAATAGAATAAGCAGCTAATCTGTATCTGATTTTTAAAAAGCGCAATTTTTGAAATATTATAGTAATAGCAAGATAATGAAATATTTTATGGAATTCGCACGTGGAATCTATTAAAAGGATGCAGGGTTGAAATAGTTTAATATAGCCATTTTATAATCCTTTGTACGGAAGCATTATCAAATACTGAAAAATAATTAGCGTTAGCAAGCCACTTGCTTTTTACAATGGTGGCATCAATTAAAATATTTTCCATACTAATCGGACCGCGTTGTTCAAAAAAGAAATCGCTAAAAATAGCTCCCGCAATTTTACCATTAAGGTAAGTGTATCCCTCGTTGTATACCAGGCCGTTAATATTCGCCATTTTATTGATTTTTATTACTGGCCTGATGTTGGATGTTGCTTCGCCGATTAAAGACATAATAATACCTTCTACAAGGCACCCGCTATGCATCGTTACAGTAGCACCGGTATTACCTAACACATCCTGTCTGCCGATTCCCACGATAGCGGATGGGTAGGTAAGGTGACAGCCCGTTTCGATAGTAATACTATCCAATGCAAAAGCCTGAACAGAACCGGTAAAGCCTTCTTTAAAATGTATGAATGGGGCTATCAGAAGTACATCTTTCAGGCGACTGCTTTCATCTACCTCAATTATTGAATCACTGATAACGATAATTCTTCCTGCCAGGGACTTATTGCTTAATTTGCCCCACTTGTTAGCCCTGATATATTGCGCATCGCTAAAAAAAGACTGTGTTATGTCCTGCGATAGGGACACTCCTTTTTCCGTTTCTGTAATAAATTGTGCCAGCCTCCTGAGCTGATTAGTCAATGCAGCAGCAAGCACAGGAAGCTTTTTTTGGCTGGTATCTGTATTGCCTTCTATTAATTTTTTTCCCGAAAACCCTTTCTGATCAAAGAAGCCGCTTCTCACTCCTGATTTGGGCAGGAAGACGTTTCCTTCAATATAGGTATCTCCCGTTAAGGAGAGCGGCCGGTCATGATCTGTTAAATATAGCGTGGCTGATTCATAATGATGCCGTGAGGCGCCATACATAAATGCGGTAGTTTGAGTTCGACCCTTGCACGTCACTTTTAGAGATGCTGAAGGAAAAATACCCCAGATTTCCCGGATAATGTAACCGGAATCCAAACTGTTTTCAAAAAGCAAAAAGCTATCCTGGAAGGGATCAACATAAAGTTTATTATCAGCCAGTGCAATATTGGTTAAAGATTCGATATTGTTTTGCAACCGATCGGCTATTTCATCTTTTATTTGAAAATATTTGAAATAATACAAGCTTAATAATAATAAGGAGCAGGTAATAAAAAGAACCAGTGCTAAGATAAGAGTTGATAACAGGGATGAGGCCTTTAATTTTTTTCTGAAGAACATAATTGCTATCGGCTAAGAGTGGAATCAGTATTTACTGCAATGCCTTTTTTGTAACGAACTATACGGCTGCTGTCGCCAACCCACTCAATTTGTGAACCGCTAAACTGACCTCTGGTTTCTATGCCGGATTTGATAATGTTGCCATTTATATCGTACTCACTCACGTTGTAAGGATTGCCAAAAAATAAATAGCGTCTTCGCCAGGTAGATCTTAAAACACCATTCTCATACCATGTACGCCAAAGACCCACTTTTTTGCCATTTCTGAATTTACCTTCTTCCAGTAAGTGCCGTTCTTTGTCAACTACTTTATAATTACCGTGCAACAGTTTGCCATAGTAACTACCTTGTGTTCGATGGATCCGGCCGGATTTAAACCAGTAATAAAACCCGTACCGGCTGGTGGCCTTGTCATTATCAGTAACCTGAAAAATATAAGAGCGGTCTGCAGAGTCAATACGTACACGGCCGTCATAATACTGGGCTTTTGCACAGACTACAGAAAGAATGAAGAGCAATAAGAAATATGGTCGGGCCATAAACAGAAAATTTATTTTTCAATAGTAAATATAAAAGTAGGCAAAAAGCATATATTATTTATTGCATTTCCCAAATCAACGATAGCAAGAGGTTACCTATTTTTTGAATTTTTCTAGTTGTTTAAGTTGTTTTTTTATATTTGATATGTGCCTAACTGAATGAGCCGTATTGAATTTGACTAATATTAAAATTTAACTTCCAGGCTATTTTATCAATTTACTGCGAATTAATAATACAGAACTGTGTCCAATAATAAGCTGGTAAATCTCAGCCCGTATTAGAAAACATATGCTTATGAAAAAGTGCACGTATGCCAAAGCTTTAGGTAACAATTTTTTTAAATGGTTAGCTGTTTGTTTTTTCGCTAGTGCTTTCTATATCTCACTTCAGCAATTAAAAAAATAAACAGATGAAAAAAATATCATATTTCTTATATTTATTGTTATTCCTGTTCTTCGTTTTGCACAGAATAATAAGGTATATGAAACCTCCGTAACCTTTCCGGCCAACTACCAGGTAGGAGACTATATTGAATTTCTGAGGGCAAATTCGGCAGTATGGCGTGACACAGGCTGTGTAAGTGCAAAATTATTATATATCATATGGTACTTATAATTTTATTATTGATTGCAATACCGATTATACTTTTCCCAGATTTCGGATACGGGTAGTTGCTACACTGGCATTGCTGCTCCTATAACTGTTTACATAAAGGTAAAATCCATAAACGGGAACCTGGGTGGCAGGCTTTAAGTCAAACTGGTAATGACCTTACGGTAACTAAATTATTACCCATGACGTGGGAATGGAATTTATACACAGGAGATGTATGTAATAATGCCGGTGCCAATATAGCAGCAATAAAAGCCACCGTTGTCCACGGAAAAATCCGTGCTAAAGAAATCAAGGTAGAAACAGCCAACTGGCCGGATTATGTATTTGATTCCAGCTATAAATTAAGGTCTTTATATAATGTTGAAAGCTCTATCAAAGCAAACGGGTATTGGCCGGAAGTCCTTTCTGCAAAAGAAGTGGAAAAGAACGGTCTTGAATTAGGCGCCAGCCAGACCATATTGCTAAAGAAGATCGAAGAGCTGACGTTACATTTGATAGAAGTAAAAAAGGAAAAACAGAATTTAAAGCAACGCATAGAGAAACTTGAAGCTAAAAAATAAATGAATTAAAGTTTATAGCTGCTAACCTTATGTTCAAGCAGACAAGAGACCTTTAAAAATATAAAAATCATAATGATGAAAAGGTATTTTAGTATTATATCATTCGTAACACACATTTCTGTTTTGGCCCAAACTAATACATTCCCAGCCTCTGGTAATGTGGGCATTGGAACTATTAATCCTTCCGCCAATTTGCATATCGGTAAACGGGAAACAACCGTAGTGACTAACGAGGTAAATATTGACAGAGTAGCGATTCAACCTTATTATCATACCGGTGGCCCCTGGTTTATTAATTCGAGAGACAATCCCAACAAAGCCTATTTAGATATAAAATATGGAGCAAGCAAAATTTATACCATCGATCATACAGGTAATGTGGGCATCGGAACAATAACTCCATCGGCCAAACTGAATATTGACCCACAAGGCGCCGGCGGAATAATTATTGGAAATCCTAATACGCTCAGTGGTGGTTATACCAGTCTGGCACTGAAAATATCCGATAATCAAAATGGATATGCTTCCGTAAGCTCTATTAAGGCTTCAGGCAACGCATATGGAATTTTGGCTTTGAATGAGAATGGAGGCAGTGTTGGTATTGGAACTGCTACTCCTACCGAAAAATTGTCTGTAAATGGCAAAATCCGCGCTAAAGAAATCAAAGTAGAAAACAATAACTGGCCGGATTATGTATTGGAAAAAACATATAAGCTGCCCACGCTGCAACAAACAGAATATTTTATACAGCAAAATGGCCACCTGGAAGGTGTGCCCTCTGCCAAAGAAGTAGCAAAAAATGGTATTGAACTAGGCATGAACCAGGCTGCCTTATTAAAAAAAATAGAAGAGATGACCCTGCACCTGATTGATATTAACAAGCGGATGGAACAACTGGAAAAGGAAATTAAACGACTTAATAAATTGTAAAAAGCGGGTTTACAATAAACATATTTGTACATTTGCAGCACTGTAATTGATCTTGTCTGATAAAAATACTATACAAAAACATGCTAAGCGAAAATTAGCAGCATTTACACTTACTGAAGTTCTAGTGGTGCTGATCATTATAGGCATCCTTGTTCTTTTAGCTTTACCCAGTCTGATGCCTTTAATTTCCAAGGCCAAAAGCACTGAAGCTAAATTGCAATTACAACATGTGTATACTTTGGAGCGGTCTTATTTTTTTGAGAACTCTACTTATACAGATGATCTTTCAGCTATTTCTTTTGAACAGCAGCAACTGACAACGCAGGGCGGGCAGGCCAATTACAGGATCGAGATCATAGAAGCATCACCAAAGGGATTTAAAGCCCGTGCAACAGCAGTGGCCGATTTTGACGGGGACGGTACTTTTAATCAATGGGAAATAGACCATAACAAAAAGCTGACGGAAACGGTTCCTGATTAAAACAATTTATGGAAGCAGTATGGTTAGTAATGGTCTGTGTATTGCTGGCTGGTATCGCGTACATGGATTTTAAAGAGCGCGCGGTACCTGTTTTTTTATTGGCAGGGTTGTGGTTGGTAATGGTCATGTATGGAATTACAGCCTATGGATATAAAACCACCTTCAGCCAGTGCTTAACGAACAGTGTAATGGTGGGGTTGGTAGTAGGTATACTGTTTGGTTATTACGCCCTGAAAGAGCGTAGCCTAAAACAGTTCGTAAATAAAAAATTAGGGACAGGCGATGTGGTTTTCTGGATTTGCATAGCCCCGCTTTTTTCACCGGCTAATTTTTTATTGTTCTTTACTGGCTCATTATTGTTGATTATTGTGCTGATAGGTATTCAGGTATTGGCCAGTTCAAAAACCAACCTGGTTCCGTTAGCAGGTTATCAGTCGGTGCTATTATTGATATTGCTGATCGTGAATTATTTTTTTACTAAATATGATTTGTCCTTCAATACTATTTTTCTTCAATAAGTGGCTCAATACATCGCTTTAATTGCGCACCAGGTATATGAACGATAACGGGATATATAGCAAGTTAATTACCTCAGAATTAGCCTGGCGTTATAAAGTAGCGTTTGCCTGTTATAGCGAAACTGGTATGATGCTATATGCTTCACAAAATGAACTTCCCCAAAAACTACAACAGCAGGCCGAAGAGCTGGAGCTCATAACAGGCCAAAAGATTGTATTTGAAAAGATAGATGAACAGGCCCTGCTGCAAAAGCTGGAGGCACAATATGCAAAAAGGGATACTACTGACCAGCGGCTGCAGCATAATTATTACGAGGGCAACCCTGATCATTTCCTGGACGATCTGATATCGGAAGCCCGGCACCTTAAAAGCAGCGATATTCATATAGAAACCTATGAGAACGATTGCCGGGTAAGGATCAGGGTGGATGGATTGCTGGTGCTGCGCTACCTGATCGAAAAAAAGCAATACCCCACGCTGATCAATAAAATAAAAATAGCAGCCAATTTAGATATTGCTGAAAAAAGGCTGCCCCAGGATGGGCGGATTTTCTTTAATAAAGGCAATGATAAATTTGACATCCGTGTATCTATAGTGCCGGCACTATATGGTGAAAAAGTAGTGCTGCGTTTATTGAGCAACGATGCCACGGATATTGTGCTCGAAAGCCTGGGTTTTTCTGAGAATGACCTGTACAATTATCTTGAAGGGTTAAAAAAGCCCTATGGTATCGTGTTGATCAGCGGGCCAACCGGCTCCGGTAAAACCACAACCTTGTATGCTACTTTAAAACGCCTGAACCTCTCTACCAAAAATATATTAACGATCGAAGACCCGATCGAGTACACCCTGGAAGGCATTAACCAGGTGCAGGTGCGGGAAAATATCGGCCTCACCTTTGCCAAAGCTCTGCGTACTTTTTTAAGGCAGGATCCTGATATTATCATGTTGGGTGAGATAAGGGATGCTGAAACCGCCAACATGGCGATACGCGCGGCATTGACCGGGCATTTGGTATTATCTACCATACATACCAATTCTGCCTGGGGAACCATATCGAGACTAACGGATATGGGCATTCCTTCTTTTTTGATTGCGAACACACTCAATACTTCAGTAGCCCAAAGGCTGGTAAGGTTATTATGTACGGACTGTAAAAAAGAAGTGCCTTTTGACGCATCTTTGTTTCCCAGGAAATATACATCTCCGGAAAAGGTAGAAACACATTATATACCCGTAGGCTGCCCCCGGTGCTTTAATACCGGGTATAGAAAAAGAAAAGCCATTTACGAGGTGATACCGATTGATGAGGACCTTGCTGATGAAGTAAAAAAGGGCAGTTCAAAGGTAGATGAATTGCTAAAGGAAAAGCAAATTGCAACCCTCTCGGGGAATGCTTTTCATTTATTCAAAACAGGGCAGACTTCGATAGAGGAAGTGTATTCTATGTTGCTTGGGTAAAGCTATTGACAAGCCGTTGATAACTGGAAATTGATTTGTCACAAGAAAAAATTTGGTGATTCAAAAAAAGGCATACCTTTAGATCAGAGCGAACGAGGCCCTTTGACTATATGTAAAAAGCCAATTGAACATAAGACTTTGTGAAACCAAGACAGGCCAATGAAAAGGTAATTAACGTAGCAGTCAAGACTAATGAGAGGAAAGTAAGTGCAATAAGTACCATAACTAAATCGTTACCAATACACTTTCGTTTCTTGTTAACAGCTCTTTATTAAAAAAATCTAAACCTTATGAGAAGTAAAAAATATATCGTAAGCACGCTTCTATTTTTCATTGTTGCGCTGATTAAAGCACAAAATGCAACGCCTGTTCATGACAGAGATCCTCAATTTCCCAAAATAGAAACGCCAAATGCGGCATCTTTTAGCAAATTTATAGACAATCCTATAAGCCTTTATAACGGTACTCCGGATATCTCTATAGCTTTATTCAATCTGAAAGATGGGGCTATTGAGATACCGATCACTCTGAGATATAATACTTCAGGCATCAAGGTAAATGAAGAGGCAAGCTGGGTCGGGTTGGGCTGGAATCTCAACGTCGGGGGAATTATCACCAAACATAGTGTAGGAAAAGCAGACGAAGTGGATGGCGGTTACGACTATCTGGATTTTTTAGGATATATGAATCTTTGCGGAAGGAACATTGTTGAAACATATTGCAGTCCTGTTTACACAGAAGCCATGCATAATAACTGGTTTGAAGAACTGACTATTACATCTTATAATAGAATGGGGCAACTAAATCCGGATGTTTATTATTATTCATATCCGGGCGGTAGCGGAAAGTTTATAATGGACCATAGAGACAAGAAAATCTATTTATTAAATAGGGAAAACGCCATACAAATATTAGCAGGTGTCAATTTCTATACCGATGGATTTACCATATTAACAGACAGTGGTGTTGAACACTTTTTTAACAGGAGATCGTCCATATCGGATCCATCTCAACAATTTGCCACAACTTCTATTAACTATGCATTGGAATATACTATATATCCTAATGGACAAAGGGTAGATTATACGTATGCCACAATACCATATAGCTCGACAAGTTTAGGAGGCGAATCTTTCCAAAGGATTACAGACAATAGCAATAACATCCCGCCTAACGGTATAGTACCAATATCTGGGATTAGTAATCATACAGATCCTGATTATACGACACTAGAAGGAACCGAGATTGTTTTGACGGGTATACAAACGACGAATTATAAAGTTATTTTTACAACATCCGGAAGAACCGATCTTAAAGATGGATTAAAGCTGGATAAAATTACCATAGAACCCCGGGTTAAGAATGCAGATTCAGAAATTAAACAACTGGAATTTAAATATGGATATTTTGTAGGTAAAGCAATAGGGAAATCTTACTTGTCGGATTCGCAATATGCATTAAATCGATTAAAGTTAAACGCGATTAATTATCTGGATAAGACAAATACAGTATCGGACAATCGCTATGATTTCTATTATGAGGAGGAGACGTTGCCTAAAAAAGGATCTTATGCTATGGATTATTGGGGGTATTATAACGGGCAGCCCAATGTATCTCTTTTGCCGAATATAGAATATTTATATTTTGGGTTACTATCCCAAAGTAGATATAAAGATGTTTTCGGATGGTGTAAAGATTTAAAAGTTTATGGGCTTGGCGGTGTTCCCGCAAACAGAGCCAGTGAAGAGCGTTATACCAAGGCAGGAATATTAAAGGGCGTTAAATACCCAACCGGTGGGTATCGTGAATTTGAATATGAACTGAATAGTTTTGTTGATTATTACATACCGACCGTTTCTGAAATTAAAAATGAAATTTATTACACAGATAATATTTCAGACCGGAACAATTCCAATGATAAAAAAAGTTGCAATTTCACTTTAACGGAAGATTCTAAGATTTCGCTTGCTATGACGGTGGCAAGAGGGTTAAACACCTGGTATGAGGTGATGAATCACTCCCTGAAAATCTATAAGATAAATGGCACAGGGAGAGTGCTGGTCGCGACAGCTGATTGTGGCCCCGAATGTTATACAAATCATATAAACTCAGTCCCAGGCGGAATAGTGAACAAGGAGGTCTCTATTTCATTGAGCACCGGGCAATACATTGCTGAAGTTGATCTTCCTGATGCATTGGGAGACCAGACGTTATCTAACTCCAAGCATGGCGATTTCAGGGTGGTCATCTCTTTTGCAAAACCAGTCAATACAAATGAGTCTAAAGGCTGTGGCTTGCGTATAAAAAATATAACAGCATATAATGATATTGATAAAGGAGAAAAACTATTGTCTACAAATTATACCTATACAAAAGAAGGAACTGGCATAAGCAGCGGTGTACTGCATGAAAAACCTCAATATCACCAAATAGAAAATTGTAATTACACAATTGAATATAAGGACGAGAAAATTATTCTAGAAGAAATAAGTACCGTACACCTAATTGTGCTTTTAGAACAATTTGTTTTAGGAGCTAATAATTATATCTCCAATCCTTATGGAACTGCTTCTCCTGTTGGTTATTCCGCAGTAAAGGAGACTCAGAATGGTACAAACGCTATAGGGTATACCATACATCATTTTATCAATGAAGAGCCTATGGTAAGCCAGCATAGTGTCAGGCTGGATAATCCGTTAAATGGCAGATTAAATGATCTTAAGGTGTACAACAGTTCTAATCAACTTAAAAAAGAAGAAAAATATTATTATCGGTCTGCCGTTTATCATAATTATCATGGCATTAATATAGTCTATGCCTATAATATGTATCCAGGTTTGTTTTCACAAAATGGATTCTATACCATGATCAAGACACCTCTTCCACAACCATCTTATGGAAGTACTCTGTTTTATATTAGGGCACATCCCCTTAATAGCGTTGACATCTATTTGGATAAAAAGGAGACAACTATTGACGGTATAACCACCACAGATATCTATAAATTTAATGATACGACGCACCAGCTAAAAGAACATGCCACAACACTTAGCAATGGCAGTACACTTAAAAGGACTTTTTCGTATGTCAATGATTATAATTACATGGATTACGGGATGGAATATTATAAAATGACTAGTAAAAATATGCTATCGAACATTGTAGAAGAGAAGATTTTCAGAGATGGTGGGTATATTGGCGGATCGCTTACTACATATTCATTTTCGAACCTGCTCCGCAAAGCGCTGTATTTTTCCGAAGCAAACGGAAGGCTGGGTAATGTTGTAACATATGATAAAAATGGTATAAATACAAATATATACTCTCATGAAAACGTAACTTACAAGGAATATGATACATATAATAACCCTATATATATTGTGCATAACGGAGTCTCGGATTTGGTTTACCTTTGGTCTTATCAAGGGCAATATCCTATTGCAGAGATTAAAAATGCAACATATAACCAGGTTCAGGCCGCTGTACAAGCCGTTTTCAGCGTTGCCAATATCAATGAGTTATCTCAATTGGATAATCCTTCGGCCGATAAAATTGAGTTATTGAGAACGAACAACAACCTAGCGAATGCCCTTGTGACCACATTCACATACACACCTCTTGTAGGAATAAGAACAGCTACAGATGCCAAAGGAATGACCACTTTTTATGATTACGATAGTTTCGGCAGGCTTAAAGAAGTCTATATCAAAGAAAATGGCGTGAAAAGAATAATTGAATCTTACGAATATCATCTTTCTAACAACTGAGGCTATGAATAAGATACTACTACTATTGGCAAGCATATCGTTCTTAAGTACGGCAACAGCCCAACCGCCGACAACACATTCTATCGGTACGGTACCGGTCGGAGTGAAATCTGAGTATATCTTCGGTAATCCCGGCAATATATGTATTGGATTCACGCTAACGGAAACGACGAATGTTAACATAACACTGAATTGTACGGCAGGAACTGTTATGCTCTTTAAAATATCTCCCTATTCGGCAACCCCATCAGTAGGAGTGACTAATTGGACTTTAGATGGCGGAGCATATCGTTATTATGTAACTAACCCACAGGGTAATGTTCCTGCAATAGTTTGTTCTCTTACATTTAATCCTCTATCAGCAGCTATTTACCCCACAGCAAAAAACTATATAAAGAAAAGCTCGCCGAGTATAGCTAAAAGTACAATAAACTATAATTCGTCAGAAGAGCAGATTACAGTAGAATACTTTGACGGCCTTGGCCGCCCCGTGCAAAACATAAGCGTCAATGCATCCCCATCCCCTGATGGAAAAGATATTATTACCCCCATTGTTTATGATGCCTTTGGCCGTCAGGACAAAACCTATCTGCCTTATGCCGCGGCAGGAACCAATGGAATCTATAGGCCTGCTGCGCTTGCGGAGCAATCCTCTTTTTATGCCACGCCGCCAACCGTATCAATACCAATCATTCCTAATCCCTTTTCCCAAACCCTGTTCGAGGCTTCGCCGCTCAACCGGCCTTTGGAAGCTGCAGCGCCCGGCGCCAGCTGGGCCATAGGCAACAACCATACGATCCGTACGGGTTATGAGATCAACACTGCAGCCGATGCGATAAGGTTATGGAATGTATATGGCGAAGAGCATAATGCCGGGAGCAATGGGGTACAGGCTAATGCCAGCTACAGCAGCCATACGGCGGGCACCACGGAGTACAAAGCCACCCAAAGCATTACATTTACCGATGGCTTTACTGCTTCTTCAGGAGAAAACTTTACGGCACATATAGTATCAGGGCAAAGTTCCGGCAACCCCGACAGGGGCGCCAGCAGCCCCGGTTATTATGAAGCAGGGCGGCTTTTTAAAAATGTAACCTGGGACGAGCACCGCAACCGGGTGATAGAATACAAGGACAAAGCGGGATTAGTAGTATGCAAAAAAGTGCAGGATGGCGGCGATACCTCCAACCCCAGTTACATGGTTACGCAGTACATCTATGATGACTTTAACCAACTGGCCTATGTAATACCGCCTGCACTCGAAAGTATCACCAGCTTTACCGAAGCCGATACCAACTTTGAAAACTACGTCTACGCCTACCATTACGATGGCAGGCGCAGACTGGTAGAAAAAAAGGTACCCGGCAAAGGCTGGGAATATACGGTGTACAATCCTTCTGACCGGCCTGTTTTTACCAGCAATGCCGAGCAGCGCGGCCGGGGCGTATGGAGCTTTATAAAATACGATGCTTTAGGCAGGGTGATCATAACCGGGGAAGTAGCCGATACTTCAGGCAGGGTAAATTTACAAAACGCGGTAAACGCTACACTAAAACCCACCGGCGCGACAGAGCTTTATGAGACTTACAATGCCGACCCCAATACGATGGGCTATACCAATGCCACCTTACCCGCCACAGGAACTAAAATATTTACGGTCAACTATTACGATGATTACAATATTCTTAACACAACGCTCAATCCTTATCCAGGTTGGTTTACGCAGCCCAATGGCACAGCCAACGAAAGCCTGCGCACCAGGAGCCTGCCTACGGTAACGGCTACCAATATTTTAGGAACGGGCAGCTATTTATTTACAGCCACTTATTATACTGATGATAAAGCCAGGGTAAGCAAAGTGGTAAAGCAGCACCAGTTAGGCGGGGTGGATATCATTAGCAATACTTATAACTTTGTGGGTGAAGTAACCGCTGCCACAAGGCAGCATTATAAAGACGGCAGCCTGGCTTTAACCGTTAACAATACATTCCAGTACGACCATGCGGGCCGTAAAACCCAAAGTACGGAAACCATCAACAGCCAGCCGCCGGTAACCACTGCTTATAGCTATAATGCCGTAGGGCAGCTGGAAACAAAGACAGCGGGAGGGCAAACTACGAGCTATGCCTATAACCCAAGAGGGTGGCTCAAAAGCCAAAGCTCCGGTTTATTTAGTATGGAGCTGAAATATGATGATTCCGGAGGAGAGCCTCAATATAATGGCAACATAGGGCAGCAGTTGTGGGCCACCAACGGGCAAAGCCACAGCTACAATTACAGTTATGACCATGCTAACCGCTTACTCTCCGGCATTAGCGATGAGAACTATAACGAAACGATGAGCTATGACAAGATGGGTAATATCCAAAACCTTACCCGGCAGGGTACAACCGGCATACCGGGGTTGGGTACTTTGGCGTACAATTACAACGGCAACCAATTACAAACAATAAGTGGCGGCTACAACAAAAGCTACACTTACAACAGCAATGGCAGCATGATTAGTGATGGCACCTTGAATATCCAATATAATGAGTTAAATTTGCCTAAGCAGGTAACGGGTACTCCGGTAGGTACAGTAGCCTATACTTACAATGCGGGTGGCGGTAAACTTACCAAGCAAACAGTGAGCGAAACCCGGCAGTACATTGATGGTATAGAATATGTGGGCGTCGCAATAGATCTTTTACATACAGAGGCAGGGATAGCGCGTAATAATAGCGGTGTTTATACTTATGAGTTTTTCCTTACCGATCATTTAGGAAATACAAGGATAGTGCACAACAGTTCAGGGACTGTGCTACAGCAGCAGGACTATATGCCTTTTGGGTTGGATATAGCACGCAGCCAGGCTGTGCCAAATAAATACAAGTACAACGGTAAAGAAAAACAGGAGGAACTGAACCAATACGATTATGGGGCCAGATTCTATGATCCGGTGATTGGCAGATGGCATGTGGTGGATCCAATGACTGATAACTTCTATTGGCTAACACCATATAATTACGCCAATAATAGCCCTATCAGATTCATTGATCCTGATGGACGGGAATTTAAGGATACTATTATTGATGGTAAAAAAGGACGTTATGATGTGGCTACATTGGATGAGGTTGTTGTTTCGAACAAAGGCAGGAAAGGAGCAAATGGTTCGGGTAACATATCTTATTCCTCGCTTCGTACGAAATGGCAAATCCAAACTAAAGATTTATATGTTCAGCAACGTCTGAATGGAGGATCCCCTTGGAATACATGGACAACGAAAGGCATAACAGAACAAGATTGGCAATTCTTTGAGCGTCATTATCGTGCTGAGAAGGACTATAGAACCATGTCTTTAACGGTTGCAGGTGGCTTATTGGCTAGTCCGGTAATAGCTGTTTCCTCCCCAGCAATCATTGCTTCAGCGGGGGCAGGTACACTAGCTCAGAGAGGTGTTTCCATGAGTGTAAATTTGGGCACTCAATATATCTCAGGTCTTCAGTCGTATGGATTCGGTTCGAATAATCTGAAGAATATTAACTTAACATCAGTGCTCGCCGCTGGCGTATTCCCATCGCAGGGGGCCTTATCCTCAGCAATAATTGGTAATTTTGGTGCTACGAACATGCAAGATGGATATATAGGTATAGGATCACAGAAAGCTAATTATCGTTCTATCTTTGTAAATACAGTATTGGATTGGGGTGGAAATGTGACTGGGGGTATGATGGAAGCTCCTTTTTTATTCCAGACTATTTATGGTAATATGCAAGGTGCCGTTAGTCAGGGCCTAATTGGCTCTACCTTTGACAAATAAAAAGTAATTAAAAAACAATGGATAAAGCAAGTAAAATATTCTTACTTATTATTCTGTTCGTATTTATAGGACTAATGTTATATGTGTCTCATAATAAATCAAAATTAAACGAAGAAGGCGTTTTCGTTTCTGTGAGGATCGTTGACTATAATTTTGGCCTGAAAAGTGTAAATACCTTGACATGTGAATTTGCTTATAATCACAGGCAGTATCGTATATCTACAGGCAGCACCGTACCTACACACAAATGGAAAAGACTTATTGGTGCAACTTTTCCTGCGATATATTCTCCTCGGTCAGGTCTTTTGGAAGTACTTATTCTACCCGATGACTTTGAGAAACATAACCTTCCTTATCCTGATACTCTAGCAAGATGGGCAAACGAATATTTGCTAAATAATTAATATTAAAAATATGATCTGTTGCTAGCTCACTAAAAGCACAGTAAGCGAAACCCGGCAGTATGTTGATGGTATAGAGTATATTGGTACCACCATAGATCTTTTACATACAGAGGCAGGTATAGTACGCAATAATGCGGGCACTTATACATACGAGTTTTTCCTTACCGACCATTTAGGGAACACGCGGGTTGTAGTAAACGAAGCGAGTACAGTGTTACAACAGACGGATTATTATCCGTTTGGGATGACCTTTAACCAGACCAGTACGTTGAACCGTTACCTGTACAATGGCAAGGAGCAGCAGCAGGAGTTAGGTGGTACCTATGGAGGGCAGTATGATTACGGCGCCAGGTTTTATGACCCTGTGATTGGGAGGTGGCATGTAGTGGATCCATTGAGCGAGCAGATGCGCAGGCATAGTGTTTATAATTATGCCTTTGATAATCCTATACGGTTTATCGATCCCGATGGAATGGCGCCAATGGATTGGTATAAAGATAAAGATGGGAACTATCGGTGGTTTAATAGCACTGGTAATATTGCGGGGTATGAACATAGAGGAGCTTCCCTCACAATTAATTCCGTGGAGTACCAAGGAGGTAAATCGGTTGGAGTTGCGGCCAGTTATTCTTTAAATTCTAATGGCTCTGTAACCTCAAACGGTCAAATTTATGGGAATGGGGCAACTGTAACAACTCAAGGCGGCACATCAATAACAACAGGTAACGGAACATTTACTTCAAGTGTACTTTCTGGAGTGGAATTTAATGCTTCTATAATAGCAGGCTTAGGTATGGGTTTAAGCTCTGTTCAAGATATGACAGGAGGGTTGGATGCAAGTGGTGGTGAATTAGGTTTAGTGGGATGGGAAGGGAAATTGAATTGGAATGACCCTTCAAAAACATCTAGTGAATTTACCTTTTTAGGAAAGAATCTATCAACAGGAGTAACAACAGAGAAATTAGGGGGCTTTTCTTTAAGTGCACAAAATTTTGGTATAGCAAAGGAGCTGTCAAAAGAGACATTAGCTAATGGACAGGTTAATACAATTAATAAAAGAAGTTTTTCTTTTTATGGGTTCACTATTGAGTTTTCAAATAACTCCAATGGATATAGTAAATCTGAATTGAAATTTGAAGCAAGTCGATTTCATCATGTTGGTGTAGGATATAGAGCTGGATTTTCTGTTCCGTTAATTACTCAAGAAACTATACCAAATAAATATTGATTTATGGATTTCATTTTTTTAAAAGTTGTAGGAATTGTTTTTGTAACTAGTTTTGTCCCGAAGGCATATCTTCACTACTATATAGCAAAACAACATGGATCGGATTTAGATATTTCTGGTATTACAACATCAAAAGACATTTTTTGGTTTTACAAGAAAGCTGTTTCATCTAAATATAGGGGGCTTAAAACTCTTTGCAATATCTTATTTGCCATTTCATTGGTGTCGTTTGTGCTAATTTTCATTTTATTAAATATTTGGGGAAATAAAAAACCGTAAGGACTATTTCCTCGCCGGATGCCCAGCAAGGTTTTCGGCGTCATCGTAGGATGGATAAAGGAGCAAAGCTCCGGGTTACTTACGCAGCAGTTAAAATATGATGATGCCTCCGGTTCCTATGCCCAATACAACGGAAATATTGGGCAACAATTATGGAATACCAACGGGCAAAGCCACAGTTACAATTACACTTACGACCGTGCCAACCGGCTATTAAGTGGCATTAGCGATGAAAGTTATAATGAAACGATGAGCTATGATAAGATGGGTAATATACAAAACCTAACCCGCCAGGGGCCAACAGGTATGCCGGGGTTGGGAACACTGGGTTACTCCTGCAGCGGTAACCAACTGCAAAGCGTAAGCGGCGGCTATAGCAGAAGCTACACTTACAACAGCAATGGCAGCATGATTAGTGATGGTACCTTGAATATCCAATACAATGAGTTAAATTTGCCTAAACAAGTAACGGGCACGCCGGTTGGCACACTAAATTATACCTACGATGCAGGTGGCAGTAAGCTGACAAAGCAGACAGTAAGTGAAACACGGCAGTATATAGATGGCATTGAGTATGTTGGCACAGCAATAGATCTTTTACATACAGAGGTAGGGATAGCACGTAATAGTGCGGGAACTTATACTTATGAGTTTTTCCTGGCGGATCATTTAGGTAACACGCGGGTTGTAGTAAATGAAGCGGGAACGGTGCTGCAACAGGCGGATTACTATCCATTTGGTTTACCGATAGAAATCTACAAGGCAGTACCTAATAATTATCTGTACCAGAGTAAAGAGTTGCAAAGAGAGTTGACGCAATTTGATTTTGGGGCGAGATTTTACGATCCGCAGATAGGTAGATGGCATGTTGTTGACCCATTAGCGGATAAAAGAGAATGGGTATCACCGTATGGTTTTGTACAAAACAACCCCATCAGTAGAGTTGACCCCACAGGAGCGTTTGACAATCCTATTTACGATAGAGAGGGGAATTTCTTAGGTACGGATGACAGGGGATTACAGGGTGCGCCTATTATAATGAATAAAGAGGACTTTACACAAGGGATGGCTCATGCTGATGCAGTGAAAAAAGATTTGGCTCCGAATGGAGGTGCGGAATACTATAAAGCAATACCCGATTGGAATAACTATTATGATTTCTATAATCATTACAATAGCCTGCCTAACCGACCGGATTATGACGGCTTTGTTACAATCCGGGAGGGAATAGACTGGGCAAAATCTCATCCCGGAGCATTACAAAATCCTACACCTGATAATATGCTTTACATAGACGCTTCCAAACTTGATTTTGGAAATATCACTACTAAACTTTTTGTAAACGGAGTAGGTAAATCTTCTCCAATAAATTTAAATACCCCTGGAAATTTTGCTGCAGCTCAAACCAACTATACTCTGGCATCTACGGTTTATGCCCTGGGGCGTGTAAATATTACATTATTGAACAATGCCGGTAGTGTTAAAATTGTAAATGATGATGCGACCGATTATGATTGGAACAAAGGAGGAAGTATTTGGAGGAAGGGGCTTATCAATTATGAAAGGTGGTCGGAAGGTTTGAATGACACTCACGGATTCAAAACCTTCTATTATGGCATCGGTCAATTACGACCATAATGATAGAAATTTTTATAAGAATTGATAAGAGGGTTTTTATTCCATTAAAGCAACCTTTATGCGACAAGTGAACCATTATATATTTTACGTTATTATTGTCTTGTTTGCACTTTTCACTACTTCTTGTAATTGGTGGAGTGATATATGGGGAAACCATCAGTTAGGAAGCCATCTTTCATTATGGGAGGGAGATAGAAAAGAGGATAGGGTTATTGCTTATTGCACGAGCCAAAGTGGCGGAGCTTGTGTGAGTGGTATTTATGTTGTTCCAAGTGCAGAAAGGAATATGGTTAATGGCAAATATGCCGAATATGTAGAAGAAGCCACATCCAATAAAAAATGGGTAATAGCAAAAACGTTACAGATAAAAGACAACAAAGAAAACTATTACATTATCAGCAAAGACTTTAATATTGAAGGTGCAGATTGTGCAAAGGCTAATTGCGACAGTATTTTGCAAAGCCATGTAACCGGGCCATTGAGTTTAAGTGAATTTGAAAACAAAAAGAAAGCCTTGAATATCGGGATGGATTTTAAATAGTTTGCAGGTAATAGGAGATAATTTTTTTTACCTGAAAGCCTGTTTAGTTTTAAAGTTTTGGATGTAGGTATCAATGACGTTGAACAGGACATTTTTGGTATCGGCATCCATTTTTTGTATATCGTTGATACGTTCCGCCGTTTCTTTGTCATAAGAAGCGTTTTCCCCTTCGCCGATTAGAAAATCCACCGTTACGCCAAAGGCTTTAGCCATTTTAGCCACCATCTCAATGGAGGGCAGGTTTTCATTACGTTCATACTTACCGATAATCTCCCGGGATACGCCTGCGGCCTTGCCAAGGTCGGTCTGCAAAGCCATCATTTATTCCGTTTCCTTTTGGCTTTTGCCATCGCTGCACAAATAAAGAGGCTTTCTTTTTTTTCCTTTTTTCTTTTAAAAGTATCTTTTATGAAGTATTACATCACTTATCCAATCAACGAAAACGCAAATGACAATGATTATCGTATTGTAAAAGTCAGAGAAGCTGATGAAGCCAATTTTTTAAAGGACTACGGCCCCCTTGTCATCGCCAGCGGTAACAGCCTGATGGAGGCGTTACTCAACTTTGAACAACGAAACATTTACCCGGCTTAATAGCCGGTTTTTTTACAGCAATAATAATGGAACATTGAAAAATGTTTTATCTTGTGGGTAGGAAGTTCTTTGATTTTTATTATCCTGACAAAGTAGGTCTTTAGAAGCAACGGGAAAGCTACTAAAAAACGTGTAGACTAAGATCATTTAGGGAATGTACGGATGATGCTGGCTGATGATGGAACAGTATTAGAGGAAACCCATTATTATCCATTTGGCTTGACGCAAAGAGGAATAAGCACCAGGCAAACGGGTAATCTACACAATAAGGAGAAGACCTTCCAGGACCAGCAGATAGATGAGGATTTAGATTTAAACTGGGTACAGTTTAAATACCGTAATCACGACCCGCAGATAGGGAGATTTATAGAAGTGGATCCTCTGAGTGAAGATTATGTGCACAATAGTACTTACGCGTTCAGTGAAAATAAAGTAACGGCTCATCTGGAGTTGGAAGGACTAGAGTCGATTAGGTTCCAGGATGTATGGAACAATAAATCGAATTTAGTAGATTATATAGCAAGTGGGGATATTTTTGTCGAAGCCACAAACTATTTTAATACAGAGTTAAATCCACTCGTTAAGGCAACCGAGTTTGTAACTGGCAAAAGTTTTAGTAGTGATTTTTCAGAACAAAAGCCAAGAATTACTACAGCAACCGAGGGTGTTATGTTGTTTTTAACTCCCGAATTTAAGATAGGAGCTGGAGGCGTATTGAAAATGGGAGCTGTAGCAATGGAAAAATCATTGGTACAAGGTGAGGTTAAGAAGATAAGCTTAGATAACAATGCTCTTATTGCTGCAGTAGAAGGCGGAGGAAAAGAGGCTGTTGTTAACGCCATAGGAAGTAAGCAACCTATTATTTCTTATACCGCAGCAAAAGAATTTTTAGCAAAAGGTAACAAAGGTGAGCTCAAAGCATTTATGAGCGAGATAGGTGCTACGGTTAGTAAGAACGGCGCTTCAGCGTCTCAAGTAAAAGGATTGCAAAAAGCTGCGGAAGGTGTTGGTAGAAAACTTGGGCAAAATGATGCAAGTATAATTGGCGGAGCAATAAACAACGGTGCTTCTATTTTGACCAATGACAAGCGAATGATGAATTTTATGCAAACATTCGGGATACCCGGATTAAAATATTGATGATGGGCGCTTATAATATTATTTGTAAAGATGTGAAATGTTCGGAATGCTCGAATAGTTATATGGGTCGAATTCAGTTTAAGTTTGGGGACACTTGGATGAAACTTTATAAAATTGGAGACACAATTCAATGGGGGGGGAATGATATTGGTGAGCCGCACTTAACTGAAGTAAAGGTCTACGGGATTCTGGATTCGGATGAATGCCCGCTCTGCAAAAAAGATAATGCGCATAATGAATATGATATATTTATCTTTAATGACATCATAAAAGATGTAAGGTTAATGTCTAATATAGAAGATTATTTTGAGGGAGATGGTAATTATAAAATTTGCAAAAGTAATATATAGAGCAAAAGAGAAAACAGTCTGCTTTAAGGTATAAGGGTAATCATCTTACAGTAACATTTTTTTTAATTTTTCTATTAGCACTAAAAACTAAAGGCAAAAAAGGAACTCGTCTTTGAGTTCCTTTTTTGCTTTTACGATGCGTGCGCTTTTTTTACTTTAAAGTCGCGCAGCGCCATATCGATAAGGTTAAGGACAAAATTTTTATTTTCTTCGGGTAGCTTGCTGATATCTTCGAGTCGTTTAAGGGCCTGTTTATCGAGTTGTAATGTTGTTTTGCCCACGAGATAGTCTACGGACACTTCGAGGGCCTGTGCGATTTTTACCGCCATTTCAATGGTGGGTTTTACTTCGTTACGTTCGTAGCGGCCGTAGGCATCGCCATTGATACCGATCTTTTTACCCACATCTGCCTGTGAGAGATTTTTTCTTTTTCTAACCTGTGTTAAGCTTTCTCCCAAAGTCATATTTGTAGGAATTTATACACCAAAAAGGATATTAAGCAAAATTACAAACAAAAAAGGAACAGCTTAGACTGTAAGCTCCCCATAAATCCGGCCATCGCAGTTAGAGTTAACACGGAGTGAGTTTGTTAACTTTAAATTTTAAATAGCAATGAAAAGGAAATTTACAGAGAGCCAGATCGTGGCAGCAATCAAGAAGCAGGAAGGTGGCATAGCAGTTAAGGATATCTGTCGTGAGATAGGTATCAGCGATGCGACCTTTTATAACTGGAAAGCGAAGTATGGAGGTATGGAAGTAAAAGATGTGACCAGGATGTGCGAACTGGAGAAGGAAAATACCGAGTTAAAAAAGATGTTCGCGGAGATGAGTTTGGAGAATCGTGCAATGAAGATTTTGATAGAAAAAAGTTCTAACGTCTCAGGAGAAAAGGGAAGCTGTTGAATGTCTGACGATAGATGGACAGCTAAGTACCCGCAAGGCGTGTAAACTGATCAGTTGATCCCGAACCAGCTATCAGTATCAAGCAAAACTTAAGGATGACACAGCGCTACAAAATGCATTAACGGATCTGACTACAAAATATGTTGCGATGGGCTTTTGGCAATGTTGTTACCGGCTTTGGAATAAAGGTCATTCCTGGATGTCCCTACAGGGCCCAATCAGGTATGGAGTATCGACTTCATGAGTGATGGTTTTGTGGATGGGCGCAGATATCGCTTGCTCAATGGTATATACGATTTTAACAGGGAGTCTCTAGCTATTGAAGTAAACACATCGCTGCCCTCATTACGCGTAATAAGAATATTGGAGCGGCTGATAGTTCACAGAGGCGTACCGACAACTATTCGTTGTGATAACTGATTCACTTTGTGATCATTCATTGACATTATTCAATAAAACAAATGGGCACCTGACATTCTTGAAGACCGCATATCTCTTGTTGGTTAGAAAAACTCCTTGGGAGCGCCCTCTGGACCGGCCTGCGGTTGTCTCCTCTCTAAAGGAGAATATTCACTTTCTCGCATTATAGAGTGATCCGTACTATTGTAAAAATGTTATACACCCAGCAAATTTCTTGCTTTCGATTTAGCGATCTTTCCATTACCTTTATGCCATTGCAAGCCCTGGTATAACTGGAGTTATATTTGCTGCTTCTTGAGTTTAACTAACAATAAGATGAGTAAAATTACTGTCCCAACCTTATGGAAAGAACAACTATGGCTGACTGTGCTGCTGTGCGGTTTAACGATAGGAGTATGTGGACAGGGCACAGACCGTTTAAGCAATATCCGATACCGACTCAATAATCTTGCGTCTGATCTTCCCGGCCTTAACCAGAAAATAGAAATGAATGTGGCGGCTGTACCTATTGCCGATTTTATGCGTGGGCTCGCTCAATCTTACAAGCTCAATATTAACATTGCCCCTGACGTGCAGCAGAAAATGACCAATCATTTTTCCGGCATCCCGGTGATGGATGTACTTTATTTTATAGCACAACAATATAACCTGGATTATGATTTTTATGGTAGCATCATTAATGTACGCAATTACCGGGATCCTAAGCTGGATTTGCCCCCGCCACCCAAGGATATCCTGATTACTTACCATGCATCTGATGGACTGATTACCCTTGATCTAAAAAATGATACTTTACAGGATGTTGCTAAAAAAATAACCCGGTTAAGCGGTATAAATATTGTGGTGTTGCCTAATGCCATAAATAAGCTGGTTACATTATATGTTAAAGACGTGCCACCCGGTGACGCCATTGAACAAATGAGCTGGAGCCACCGTTTGAAATTCACAAAAACAGATGAACGTACCTATGTGCTGGAGTCTTTGGCAGATAATGAAGAATTTGTTACAAAAAACCAAAACAGGAACAACGCCAACTACACTATAGCCCGTTCTCTGCACCAGGGAAGTAATAGCAATATACCTGCCCGGCTTTCGGTAGATGCAGAGCAGGTGGGTAATGAGCGGCTATTAAATATCAGCGCGGTAAATACACCTTTAAAAGATTTAGTTAAAAGCCTTTCGGAACAGGCAGGTGTGGCTTATTTTATCTATGCAGAACTGCATGGGAATGTAACAGCAGAAGCCCGTAGCCTTACTTATTCCCAGGCATTGCATAAAGTGCTGCTTGGCACTCCTTACTCGTTTACCAGTGATAACGGAGTCTATATGATCGGGGAAAAAAATTTTGAAGGCATCCGCAGCCAGCGCCTGGTGCAATTACATCATCGCAGTGTGGATTCGCTGGGCTATTTTTTACCCGATGATATGAAGAAAGATGTAGTGATAAAAGAATTTAATGAGTTAAATGCCTTTCTAGTAACGGGACCGGAACCTCAGATTAATAAAATAGAAACGCTGGTAAAGCAGATCGACCGTAAAGTACCTATGATTACGATTGAAGTAATTATTATGGATGTTACCAAAGGACGTACAACCGAAGCGGGTGTAAAAGCGGGTGTAAGAGTACCGGGTGATTCCATCCCGGTTGGAGGTACTATTTTAAATGGTCTCAATTTTACGCTTAGCTCACGCAGCATTAACCGTTTTATTGACCAGGTCGGGTTAAACAATGTGTTCAACCTGGGCCGTGTGACGCCGGAGTTTTATGTAAACCTGCGTGCGATGGAACAGCTTGAAAATGTGGAAACGAGGCAAACTCCCAAATTGTCCACGCTAAATGGCCATGCGGCCAATTTAAGCATTGGGAGTACCCGCTATTATGCCGTTTCCACGCAGAACACACTGGGGTCTTTATCTCCTACAACGATCACCACACAGCAGTTTTACCCGGTAGAAGCTAATCTTTCTCTTAATATAAGACCGTTTGTTTCAGCAGATGAGGATGTAACCTTAAATATGGAAATGGACATTACGAATTTTACAGCGCAGACGGATATTAAAACGCCTCCGCCAACCGCTACGAGTAAGTTTAACTCCACCATACGTGTAAAAAATGATGATATGGTGCTGCTGGGTGGTATTGAAAGATCGGAGAAAGGAGAAAGTTCATCCGGTATACCCTTTTTAAGCCGGATACCCGTATTGAAATGGATATTCAGCTCCCGAACCAATCGTAACACAAAAGTTGTTTCTATTGTATTTATAAGGCCTACTATCATTTATAATTAGCAATTGTGATCCGGTATATCCGAAATAATATTATCACCATTCGCCAGGCCATTGGCATTGATATTCATTTTCTGAATGATGGAAAAATGACCATATCCGGCGTGCAGATTAAAGCGGCAAAGAGCGAGGTGCAAAAAGTAAGTAGTTTTGATCGCATCCATTCTGTAAAGGATCTGAAAAGTAAATTACCTAAAAATATTCCTGTAGCAGCTACTTTAAATGGTAAGGGGATTTTGATGCGTACCAATTCCGGTAAGGCTACGGATAGTATGATCAGCACATTGTTTCCGGGTGCCAACCCGCAGGATTTTGTATATACCATACACGATATAGAAGGAGATGATAATGTCATATTCATCGCACGTAAATCATTTGTGGAGGATACTGTTAAAGAATTGAATGGGGCAGGAGTGAGGCTGGTGGCCTTAACATTGGGTTCTAATCCTGTCAATATCCTGCTTCCCTTCATGCACAAATGGAGTACTGACCTGATAACGCCAATGTTACGGCTGGATATCAATGAAAAAAAAGTAGTATCAGTAAAACCGGAAGATGATTCGGCTGCAGTATATAAGGAAATTGAAATTGGGGGCGCATTATATAATACAAATAAGGTATTAGCCCTGGGTGCTGCGCTGGGCCTGCTTTCAAAACCTGCAGACAGGTTGCACAGCGATATCAGAACTACCGAAATTAATTACCTGCAGAAGGATTATGTATACTTTAAACTTTTTCAGTTTACCGGCTGGGCAATACTGATAACAACTTTGAGTTTATTGCTGGTTAATTTTTTTGTATTTAATCACTATTTTAATAAAAATAAAGAGTTGGTACAGGCTAATGACCTGCTGGCTGCTCAAATGGATAATAGCTCAGATGCAAACCGGCAGTTGGATTCTTCCTACAATTTCTTCATGCGTTCGGGATGGAACAAGACTTCCAGGCACGGGTATTATATAGATAGAATAGCAGCGTTGGTTCCGGCTTCTGTTAGTTTAAGTAATATGCAAACCGCGCCATTACAAGAAAGCATAGGTGTAAATGATTATATTTTTACTACGGATAAAATACTGGTTTCAGGAACGTCCATAGATCCAACGGAATTGGAAACTTTTAGCAGGTCGGTAAAAAACATAACCGGTGTAGCGGCCGTGGCTATAAAAAGCTATTTTTATAAGTCAGAAATCAAAGCGGCAATTTTTACGATAGAAATAACGGTGAGTACAAGCAATTGAATGTAGTACAGATGGATAAATATTTTTATATATTACAAAAAAATGATTACAGGAGCAAATGGCAGCTGCTGATGTGGTCAGCTTTACCTGTATTTCTGATATGTTATTTTCTGGCTTTTAAAAAAACGTTTAATACTATTACAGCTTATAATAAAAACCAGCTGCTCACCCGGCAAGCTGGTAGCAGGCAGGATAGCCTGGCTATTTATGATACCAAGCTGAATGCTATCAATGCATGGAAAAAACAATATATATTGGATAGCGCTGTGATGGATGCTCATGTGCTTGCCACAATAAATATAATCTGCGATGAGTTGGGGATTAATTTTAACGAGTACAAGCCCCTGGGAACAAGCAGGCAAAATGTATGGACGCGGCTGGTTACGGTTGAGGGTGATTTTAATACAATACTTCAGATGATCTATAAATTAGAACAGGTAGATAAAATATGCCGGATAGCATCGGTAGATTTTAAAAAAGCAAAAAGCTCCGGTGATAAGGCAGGGGAATTATATTGTACGCTATATATACAAAATGTGATCAGGCAATAAGTGCCTTGGCTGTTAAAATTAAAAAAGATGATGCAGCGATTTTATATTATAATAACCTGCTTGCTGTTAGGTATGCTCATACTCGGTGGCTGTGAAGAAGTGTTTGAGCAGGATTTAAGTAAAGCAGCTATTGTTTTAGTAGCTCCTTCGGATAGTGTGGTTACGGGAGATACGTCACAAAATTTTGCCTGGGAGCATGTGGGTCCGCTAGCAAATTATCAGCTACAAATTGTATCGCCGCGTTTTGATTCGATTGTTATTTTAGTAGCTGATACCATTACTGCTGATAACCTGGTACAGGTTACGCTCTGGGAAGGCAGGCAATACCAGTGGCGCGTAAGGGCAATGAATGAATACTCAATGAGCCCTTACAGCCAGCCCCGCACCTTGACGATACAGGAATAGCCCTGTTGCTGTGAAGCGTATGGAGTAAGGGAAGGTTATTTAGGAGCAAGAGACTTACTTTATATGAATTAAAAAAGCGCGATGCTCATAATATTTATAATAAGGGGTAATTTTAAATACCGAAACTTTAATTTTGAAAAACAATCTAAATACTAAATATGTGCTCATTGGCCTGGTCGTTCTGATCTGGGGTATGATCATTTATAAAGTCATCGCCGGTTTGTCTGGTGATGAAACGGTTGTGCCTGTAGTTGCTTTTAAGTCAACTACAAAAATTAATGCGGATACTAGCTATTATTTATTGAATATCGTTTATCCCGATCCGTTTGCTAATGAGAATATCTTTGAAGAGACAGCAGAAGATACGCTACTGCCTGCCGGTACCGATCATCCTGAAAATTTCGCAGCAATGCAAACTTATACATCTCCGCCGGTTGTAACCCAGCCTCCTGCAATTAAATACAACGGATATATCTATAACCCCACTACTAAAAAGAAAACCGCTTTAATAACCTATAACGGCAGGTCGATGGTAGTAAGTGTTTCCGATATGCTGGATGAAAAAACCAAAGTACTGAAAATTGATGACCATGAATTGGCGGTTACGGTTATGGGGAAAAGATTTGTGATAGAAGTGGGGGATAGAATGTAAAACCGTTATATCGACTTTCTACCTGGGCATTGGAGGTTTAACGCCTGCTGAAAAGCTACCGGCATCTTTATCTATGTTTATCATATTGCTTTCGTTTCAGCTGTCTTTTCAACTCCTTGTTTTCCGTTTCCAATTGTTTCACACGCTTATTAATATTTATTAAGTATAAAGTCATTTCTTCTATTTTTTTAATCAAAATAGCCTGACCATTTCCTAATTCAACCCCGTCTTTGGCTACCTGTTCAGCAGAAGGTATTTCAGGCAGGTGCTGATAGTGTTTAATGAATTTCTCCGTTTCTTCCAAAGAACGTACTATATAACCTGGTTTAAATACATAATCAGGCCAGCCGGAAGCATTGGGTTTGATCTTTATCTCATCGGCTATTACTTTACCGGATACAGCTAATTTATAGCCAATTGGCACAGAAGTTGTGCCAATGGCTACACCACCAGAACCATCGATGATCAATCGTTTTGAGTTATTTGTAGAGAATTCCATACTATTATTCCCATATACATATAAACCAAAATTAGATTCATTATTTCCATATATACTCTTGTTTGAACCAATGATGCCGATACTGGTACCATTATTTCTAAACAATAAATAATTATAATCCGACAAACCCGGATTAATCGTGAGTGCTCCAGCCGTTTCTAACTTGGTTGTCGGATCACTTACACCAATGCCAACATTTCCATTATCAGCAATGATCATGCGGGGACTCTCGCTAAATTCTGCACCTACCGCTTCTCCTGAATATGACTTTGTATAAAATTTAATACCTCCTTCAATAAACCCACTTCCCATTATAATAGCGCTACGCGACATAGCAGGATAACTATAAACCATCTTATTTGTACTGTTGCTTGGTTTCAAGCCATGGGCTAATGCCAAACCTGCAGCAGAATACATACTCCCAATTGTATTATATTCATTATTACCAATATTTCCAAAGCCCAAATAATGACCTCCGGTTGGATTTAATATATTGATATTTCCGCTTACAGTTAGTTTTTGTGTTGGCATTGTTCCAATACCTATGTCGCCATTACTTTCGAAAATATTTGATTGGGCCTGACATAAGCTGCCTATATATAGAAAAGACAATGCTACAATATTTTTTCTCATACTTATGCTTATTTAGATTGATTTCTTTTTTTAAAGGTTGTATTTTTCATCCTTTCATTTGTTTTTCGATCTTAACCATATATGTGAGTGCAAATTATCATTTTGTGCATCCTGCACCTGCAGCCCTGTAACATCCTGGATGTAAAGAGAGTTTGTATAATAGTGTGTATTTTCCCATATTTATTTCGGTTTTATTTTTTTTAAAAAATTAATCTGTGAGGTTTGTTGAAAATACTTTATGCCTCTTGCTAATGTTTAGTCCGTTTTAGTTAGATACTATCAAAGTACACAAACTTAGTGATTTTCAAAATCGCATGTATGACAAAATTATATGAATTGGCTTTTATTAAAATTATCTATTCGGGGGTATCTGAAACTACGGTATAAAGGTTGATTGAGCATTTCGTTTGCTTGGCCGTTGTTGGTGTTTGTATGTGGCATATGCGCCAACCTTCATCAACAACAGAGGCAAGGAGTACCAAAAACAGGTTACTGTTAGTGTCTATGGAAGAGGCACATACAAGGTTTAAGTCAGGAAGCTGGTTTAGGTAGTTTTATCAATTGAAATATATTACACAGTAAGCAAATATCAGAATGGAATTGAGTGTTAAAATGAGGATTGTTTATGTTCCGGTACTGGTCATTACAGCACTCAACTATTTTTCATTTATTCCTACTAATAAGTGAAGAGAGCATGTTGACGATTTTTAAAAATTGTATCGAATAAGTAAATGGCGTGGAGGATATATTGTGTTTATAATATTTTAAATTATTATATTAAATCTTATTTTTTCTTTTCATTACTGAGGCAAATGAATAATTAATTAAACGATGTCCTAAATTTTAGTGCAGATACAGCAGTCCTGCTTTTGAATAAACGGTGGAATGACTGCGGATGCTCAAAACCTACATGATACGCAAAGTCCTGCGTAAAAGCATCCATATTGGCATCTATTTCCCGGCTTACGTTTCTGATAATATCCATTATGGATTTTTCTTCCTTTTCTGAAAGCCACAAGGCTTCATTACTTGTATAAGAGAAATAGCCGTAATTTTTGACATTGGAAGCTAACGCATAGCCCTGCAAAAAATCGGGATGCACCACCAGTACAAATCCTTTCACACCGTTCAGCAATACATCTTCAAACTGCAGCACCTGGTGCGGAGCGATGAAGTACATAATGCCTTCATCAAAATCATAATATTGCTGCCCGTATTTGCATTTGCCGCCTGCACAATCTTTTTTCAAAGCAACCACGTAAAAATCTGTCGGAACCGAACTGAGAACGGTTCCGGGCTCCAACTGTACTTCGTCAAAATTGAATACGCTGATCAATGGATTAGACGGTTTCTTCAACCTCAAAAACCGGTGCAGCGCGGTGATGGACGAAACTTTAACCGGAGCTTTCATTTGCTGATCTGCTGATTTATTCATTACTATATTACTGTTTTTTATTTTTGTGCTGAAAGTTGTTCATTCCTGATCTGCTCAATCCCTTGCATGTAGGTGGTTACCTCGAATTCAGGAAAACGTTTTCTGAACTTTGAATCATCAAAAATATTGTCGTGTTCATATCTGGGTAACAGTTCCAGCAATTCTTTTATCCTGTCGTTAAATCTTGCCGCGATCTTAAAAATAAATTTCGGCACAACAGCATACTTTAAATCCCTGCCATAAATGCCGGAAGCCGATGCAATAAACTCTTTGTAAGTTAGATGACTTTCATCCACAGGCAAATGCCAGGTTTGCCCAAAAGCATCTGGTGTATTGCCAATCAATGCTGTTGCGCGGCTTGCATCGGGTGTCCAGATCAGGCTTCTTTTTTTGCTAGCGCTTATAGGCACTTTCAGCTTTTTACCTACTTTGATGTTATTAAAAACCAGGGTATTGGTAATGCTTTGCGTTTTACCGGGGCCGTAAAATTCAGGAGCCCGGCAAATAACAGCCTCCAGCTGTCCTGACCGGATTGTTTTTAAAACCATTTCAGCCATCTCCCTTCTTACTTTTCCTTTTCTTCCTACCGGGTCAAAAATGGTTTCTTCCGTCAAAACGTTATCATTCTGCGGGTACATGTAGGTGTTGTCAAAAAACACCAGCTTTGTGCTGTAGATTTTGCAGGCGTCAATTACGTTTTGCAGGATTAAAGGAAACTGTTTTTCCCACAAATCGGAACTGATAGGAAGCCCTAAAGTGAAAAATGCAATTTCGCTGCCCCTCACTGCTTCGATTGCTTTTTCCTTTATGGATAGATCTGCGGGGAAAACTTGGTCCGTATCGTTTACTTTTAAGGCTTTACGACTTACGATCCGGATGTCAGAAGTGAAATTCCTTTTCAGCTCTCTTGCAAGTACTTCGCCAATTTGCCCGTTAGCGCCCAATATGGTTTGCATAATTTGAGTTTTAAATTTGTTATTACATTACTCTTTTCAGCCATTTCATTTTCTTATCCGTATACGGCGGATATTTCCAGTCCGGTTCTCCCCAGGTAGGTTTTTCAACAACAGATTTTTGATGCGAGAACGAAAGGAAGCCATACTCACCGTGATAGTTACCCATACCTGAATTTCCGATACCGCCAAACGGAAGATAATCGTTCGTAATGTGCATTAATGTGTCGTTGATGCAACCTCCACCAAAAGAAACCCGTTGCAGTAATTTGGCTTTTTCATTTTCGTTTTTGGTAAACAGGTAAGCGGCTAAAGGCTTTTCGCCAGCAATAATCTTTTGCAACACCTCATCATAATTCCTGAAGCTGATCACAGGGAAAACGGGCCCGAAAATTTCTTCCTGCATTATGGCATCACTCCAATCTACATTATCCAAAATAGTCGGCTCTATATACAGTGTATCCTCATTGCTTTTTCCTCCGTAAACTGTTTTGCTATCGTCTATCAGGCTCAAAAGCCGGTCAAAATTTCGCTTATTGATGATACGGGTATAATGTTCGGCACCATCCGAATAACCGATTTCGTCCAGCTTTTCCTTCATCAACCGTAATAATTCCGGCTTTACGGATGCTTCCACTAAAAGATAATCAGGGGCGATACAGGTTTGACCGCCGTTTAAAAATTTACCCCAGACCAACCTTCTTGCCGCTATTGCCAGGTCTGCTGTTTGGGTAACAATCGCAGGCGATTTTCCACCCAGCTCAAGTACAACGGGAACCAGGTTTTTTGCGGCAGCTTCATAAACGATCTTTCCCACTTTCGGGCTCCCCGTAAAAAAGATCTTATCATAACGGAGCCGGAGAAGTTCCGTGGTCTCAGATATGCTGCCTTCCGCAACATATATATAATCAGAAGAAAAACTGGAATTGATCAGCTCTGCTAAAAGGTGCATGGTGTTTTCAGGCAATTCGCTTGGTTTTATCATACAGGTGTTGCCCGCTGCAATGGCACTTATCAACGGAATCAATGTAAGCGAATAAGGGTAGTTCCATGCTCCGATCACTAAAGTAACCCCTAACGGATCGTAATAGATATAACTTTTTCCGGGCTGTAAGCTGAGCGTCGTTTTTACTTTTTGGGGTTTGGTGAGCTTATCTAAATGCTTTACGAAAAAATCTACTTCGTTATACACCAGGTTCAATTCGTTGAGAAAAGTATCGAAAGCACTTTTGCGAAAATCTTTGTAAATGGCTTCATACAAACGGGCTTCGTTGCCTTTAAGAATTTTCTTCAGCTTTTTTAAAGTCTCTTTTCTGAAAACCACATCTTTGGTTTGATGCGTATTGAAAAAGTCTTTTTGCGACTGAAAGATTTTGCTAAACTTCATTGTTTCGGGTGTTACAATTGATGGGATCATTTCTTGCTTCCTGTACCAACAACGTGTATATAAAGCTGTCTGAAATTCATAATGGATCAGTCTGCCTAAATCCAATGATCTGATAAATGCAGATAAACGTCCGTTGGTAAGGTTGATCTGGACATTATCCTTGCTTTTGTTGGTTGCTTTTTGAAGGGTGTGCACTTCTGTATATTATTTGCTTCTCCAGTTCTTTCATCACTACTTTTGCCATTTCTTTTGAACTGAAAGGATTCTGGCCCGTGATCAGGTTCCCGTCCACTACCACTTTTGATGTCATCGGGATAAACGCCTTCTCGTAGTCAGATCCCCTTTTTTTCAGGCCCGCTTACAGGTTAAAGGGAACTTTTTTCTTCCTGTTGGCAAGGCTTTCTTCAAACCAGTTAAACCCGGTGATTTTTTTATCTTTTATCAGGTATCCGCCATCAGATAGTTTTACATTCAGCAAACCGCCAACACCATGACAAATGGCAGCAGCCATTTTGCCGCTTTCGTATTGATTCCGGATAATAGATTGCATGGTTTCATCTCCCGGAAAATCATACATGGTGCCGTGTCCGCCGGCTAAATATATCAGGTCAAGATTTTCGTTTTCTACTTCCTTCAGACATTTGCTGTTTTTCAACAATTCAGGAAATGAACTGTCATTCCAGTATTTTTTGGAAACCTTATCCAAAGTGAAACGCTTTAAGCTCTCCGGGTCGATAGGTACATTGCCGCCATTGGGGCTTACAATCGTTACTTCATAGCCTTTTTCCCCGGCTGCATGGTAAATATGGGTTAATTCGCTGAGCCATAAACCTGTTTTTAGGTTATTATTGGCATATGTACCTATTCCCCTGCAGCCGCTAAGCCGTTTACCGAACGGAGCATTTTACCGTAATTTTCAAAAAAGCCCGGATTATCATAAATGTTCTGCTGCATTATTGTTTAAAAAAGATTATCCTGGTAGATCCGTCTGTCTTATTGAGCTTTTAGCCGGGCAATAGTTTCCTGCTTTTCGTTGTTCAAATCAAGTGTGTCATTATTTATACTAAACGCTTTGGTACTTTTTAACACCTCAAGAAACGCCTGCTCTACCTGCAAATTGGGGCAGGCTATCATTGTAGCATTAATATCAGAGATCTCCAGGGTGTTATTGGCACTGGGTTTGTAATTGCCTCCAAAAGTATTGCAGCCGAGGTTCCCTGAAACTTTGTTTTCTGTTTCGAAACGAACATGCGGATATTTTGGAAAAGTAGTGTCCAGAACCACGGGTTTGCCGTTTAATTCCAATAGTTTCCATTCTTTTCCGGTAAGGTCGCTATTGGAAGCAGGTGTTATTGCTTCTGTTTTTTGTTCCGTAGTCTGGTCTTCGGTAGTGCCGCTTTTTGTATTGCTGTTGTTGTTACAGGCGGCTAGGGTACCAAGCATTGCCGCAATAAGGATGTAGTTTTTCATGATTTTTGTTATTGGTTTTATAAATGAAACAATTCCATATAAAGATAAGTAAAGATTTTGCAATTCAGCATATAGCAGTATTATACCATTTTTAAGGGCTTCTGAAATCTTTTATCCGGTTGCACCACTTCTTTTATCAGTGTGGTTAAAGCGGAAATGTTAATCTCATCAACGGATTGATAGATTTTTTAGGAGATCTGTTTATTAGTTCCGTGTTCCAGATGATTGTTTTCATCTTTCTGGCAATTGTCCTACCAAAAACCAAAACACACCGCTTTTAATGACGCTTAGGGGAACAGATGCAGGAAATATCAGACAAATAGATTTATTTCCATAGCGCTCCTGCAATTTCTTAACGGTTTTATTTTCCAGTGCTGCCCACATGACAGCGTATTTTCTAAATTTTCTGCAGGCAGGCAAACAATGGGAGTTCTTATAGTTTATGCTATTGAGTTTTCAATTGCTATTGTTCCGTTTAATCATTTATCGCTCAGTGGTTCTGCCAGCCCTATGAGAATACCTTCAGCGCCCCGAATGTAGCAGAGCTTATACGTATTTTCATACCGTACTACTTCGCCCACGAGCTGGGCCCCGTGGCGGCAAAGCCTTGTTATCATTTCCTCAATATCTTCAACTGCGAACATTATGCGAAGATAGCCAAGCGCATTTACAGGAGCCGTTCGATGATCTGTAACAGTTGGGGGATTGAGGAACCGGGATAACTCAATTCTGCTGTGCCCATCGGGTGTAACCATCATCGCCATCTCTACGCATTGAGATCCCAGGCCTGTAACACGACCTGCCCATTCTCCTTCAATGGTGGCTCGCCCTTCGAGTTTCATTCCCAACTCCGTGAAAAAAGGAATGACCGTATCGAGGGATTGTACCACGATGCCAATATTGTTCATTTGCAGCAATTTATTTTCTTTCATGTTCTATTCGTTTTATTTGCTGCTAATTTATAAATACATAGTTCATTTCACCTTGCCATAAGACAGGTTTTACTGTTAAATGGCAATAACCGTTCGACCAGTTGTTGAATCCTGTAATGCAGTTAAGGCAGTAATCGTTCGCGTTGTTGGATTTATAATTGCACTATTATCTGTAAGTTGCGGCCGTCTTATAATGATCATTAAAGTTAAAGTATCGGAGATATAGCGGCTTCATGTATCTGCCCGGATATGATGAAAAAATAAAGGGCTTTCATCTAAAAAGAATTGTTTGGTAATCGCCGCCGGTGAAAAATCACCTGTACTTTAAGTATTCTCTAACGGCAACAGCATTTTCTTTAGGAGTCAGGCTCTTTAAATACAGGTAAATGGCTTCCAGGTCAGATTCTTTCATACCTGCATACATATTCCAGGGCATTGGGGTATTTAATTCATTAGTTTTCAGTTTTTGTAAATTTCCCGTATTCTCGTAAGCTTTAAATTTTTGTATAAAAAGTTCTTTGGTCCAGCTGCCGATACCTGTTGCTTGATGCATGGTGATATTGGGCGCCCTTATTATGCCGGCAGGTTGTTTAAATTCCATACCGCCACTAAATGCAGTACCTTCCACTATTACGCCTTTATTTACCTTGCTATGGCAATCTACACAACCAGCTGCATTAATAAGATAAGCTCCGTAAGCGATCCTGTTCGAGGTGTCGGGCAGCGCCTGGGGAGTGGGATCTGCAGGGCCTAACTTATTAAGCAAGCTCACCGGAAAATCGATTGCTGTTTGAGGCAGCTGGTTCGTAAGAGGCTGCAGCGAACGTATATAAAGAATAATACTATAGATATCTTCCGTAGCCATCTTGCCAAAGCGTTTGTAGGCCATTAAAGGAAAAATTGCCCTGCCATCCTTACCTATACCGGCACAAATAGCCTGGTAGATTTCATTATCTGTCCAGCCAGATAAGTGGTAGGGTGTGAGGTTGGGTGCATAAATTTCCCCCGGAAATCCGGCTTCCCGGCTAAATTTTTCTCCTCCTATACCTTCAGAGCCCCTTACCATAGGGCCGCTAAATACATTCCAATCTCTTTTGCTATGACAATCCATACAAACTGCCACATGATGGGCCAGGTATTTGCCCCGCTCAAGAGAAGCGCCGGGGATATTCAGGTTGACCACAGCTGTTTTATTCACTCTGGGAAAGGCATAATTGATGTAAGTGCTGCCGATTACAACTATCAGCAGCAGGCCTGCTGTAATTAGTGCTAAAACTTTTATAATCTTCATTTTGTAGTATTGATTTTTCAAAACTATATAAAATACTGCTTAGCGTTATACGGAGTAGACATAAAGCAGGAAGTTGTAGATAAAAGATGATGATGAGCGACCAAAAGCGCTTTTCCCGGCACAGTTTGAAACATATAGGTTGTGAACCTGTCATTTATTAATCAAATGATTAAAATTATTGATTAAATATAAAATTAGTTGATATCTTTGTTTCTGAAAAGACATTATCGCAAATGGCAAAAAGCAAAAAAGTTCAAAAACCAGATACCACCACAGAAGAAAAGATAAAAGATGCTGCCCGCACTGTATTCTATAAAAAAGGCTTTGCTGCTACCCGCACAAGAGATATAGCAGAGGAGGCAGGCATGAACCTTGCCTTGCTCAATTACTATTTCCGTAGTAAGGCAAAGCTGTTCGAGATGATAATGATCGAAACCTTGTCTGTTTTTTTCCAGGATATAGTGATAGTGATCAATGATGAAACTACTTCATTAGAAAAGAAAATACAGGAAATTACCAGCAGGTATATAGACCTGTTAGCAAAGGAACCTGAGATCCCAACTTTCATCATGACGGAAGTCCGCAGCAACCCCGGAATTTTCCTGAAAAAATTGCCGGTAAGGCAGGCGGTCTTTTCCTCGGCATTTTTCAGGCAATATCAGAAAGCCGTTACTGATGGAAAAATCACTGAATCTGATCCGCTGCAGTTTTTAATAAACCTGCTTGGATTGACCATTTTCCCATTTATTGCCCAACCGATAATCATGAATATTAATGGCCTGAACGTGAGAGACTTTAACCAGTTTGTACAGAAGCGAAAAAAGCTTATCCCTATATGGCTAAAGGCAATAATGAAAGCGAAGTAAAAAAACGAAGCATATAATACCAGGCAGTTGAAAAGCGAAAATATCTGCGTATTTAATTTAATCAAATGATTAAAATATAAAGTTAAACAAAATGATTCATAAAACAATCTGGACTGTCGGCTGTTGGTTAATTGCTGTATACAGCTCAAACGCACAATCCATTACATTGGAAGAGTGCTATCAATTGGCAAAGGCAAATTATCCGGATATAAAAAAAATAGACCTGATTGCTCAGGCCAGTGCATATGATATACAGGATGTCAATAAAAAATATCTCCCCCAGGTAAACTTTTCCGGTCAGGCTACTTACCAGTCGCAAACAGTAAGTTTCTCTGATGCCCTGGGTGCGCTGCCACAAGGGATAACGCTTCCATCTATTAGTAAAGACCAGTACAAGATCCAGGGCGAGATCAATCAGCTTTTATATGACAGGGGCAATACCCATATCCAGAAAGACCTGATTAATACCAGTAAAGAATTGCAGGAACAGCATCTTGAAACCAGCCTGTATGCCATAAACAGCCGGATTAATAACCTTTTCTTTTCTGTACTATTGATGGATGCCCAATTGAAACAAAATGAGCTGAATAAAATTAACCTTCAGACTCAAATGCAGAAAACCGAAGCGGCACTTGAAAACGGTGCAGCCTTCAGAAGTAATCTCAACGAACTGAAAGCCGAGATACTGAATATTGAAATGACAGGTACAGAATATAAATTTAACCGTACTGCTTATTTAAAGATGCTTTCACTGTTTATCGGTAAAGCATTGCCTGAGTCCGCACAGTTGATTGTACCAGCAACAGCTGTTGCACAAAATATTATTAACAGGCCAGAGCTGAAAGGTTTTGACCTGCAAAGATCGATGTATGATATACAGAGAAAGGAATTAAGGTCGGGTCACCTTCCACAGGTAAGCGCTTTTTTCCAGGGGGCTTACGGCAGGCCTACATTAAACATTCTTGAGAATCAATTCGGCCCCTGGTATGTGGCAGGCTTAAGGTTTAGCTGGTCGTTAGGCAGTCTTTACACATTATCGAATAAAAAAAATATACTTATGCTCAACGAGCAATCAGTTGAAGCTGACCGGGAAGCTTTTTTACTGAATACCCGGCTTGACCTGGTTCAGCAGAATGAGCAGATAAAAAAATATGCCGAGCTTATTAACCAGGATGAAGAAGCGATTGTTTTACGCAGCGCTGTAACAAGATCTGCTGAAGCACAATTGAGCAACGGTGTTATAACCACCCACGAGTACATCCAAAAGGTAGCCGCTGAACATTTGGCAAAACAAATCAAAATATTGCACGAAATACAGTTATTACAGGCGAAGTATAATCAAAAATTTATAACGGGAAATTAAAACAGCCCTGATATATGAATAAGATCATTTTCATTTATAGTAAGTAAAAATAAAATAATAAAAATGAGAAATTGGATAGTATTTTTTGCTGTTGCAATATTTCTGAATGGCTGCAGGCAAAACAACAATTACGATGCTTCCGGCAATTTTGAAGCCGATGAGGTGATCGTATCTGCACAGCAGAATGGTGTATTACTCTCCTATAATGTGAGAGAAGGCAACCTGTTAAAAGCCGGGGATCATGTAGGCCAGATTGATGTTAAGATAGTAGAACTGCAAAAACAGCAGGCGGACGCCAGCATTGCGGCATTACGCGAAAAAACGGCAATGCCTAATGACCAGGCTGAATTAGTGCGCCGGCAGCTTGATGTGCAGAAAGCACAGCTCGCACAGCAATTAAAGGAGAAAACACGTACCGAAAATCTCGTAAACGCAGATGCCGCTACGCGCAAGCAGTTAGACGATATCAATGCATCGATAGACCAGTTACAAAAACAAATTTCTGTCACACAACAGCAGCTCAAACTGAACACCTATACCACCAATATGCAAAACCGCAGTATATTAAGTGAGAAAGCCCCGATGGAAAAGTCGGCTGCTCAACTCCAGGAGCAGATCAATAAAGGGCAGATCATAAATCCTGTTACCGGAACGGTACTGGTCAGCTATGCTTTACAGGGAGAAATGCAGACGGTTGGGAAGCCATTGTATAAAATAGCTAACATGGATACGCTTGATTTGAGAGCATATATAACAGGAGCGCAATTATCTCAGGTAAAGATCGGGCAACAGGTGAAAGTGAAAATTGATAATGGTAAGGATAAATACAAAGAATATCCGGGAATTATTGTTTGGATTTCGGAAAAGTCTGAATTTTCTCCTAAAACCATTCAAACCAAAGACGAAAGAGCCAATTTGGTTTACGCGGTTAAAGTAAGAGTCAGGAATGACGGTTATTTGAAAATCGGGATGTATGGCGAAGTTTTATTTTAGCTGTTCGCCCAAAAACAGGCAGTGAGAACCTCCAAACATTGTACCGTAATGGTATTTCACACATTCAAAAGCGATTAGCTAATGGCTAAAAGCCAGTAGTTAACATCTGGCTGCAGTGAATGGAAAACAATGAGTGTATTATAAAAAATATAAGGGGCAAAATCCCGAAGGGAAAAATAAAAATAATGCTGTCGATATCAGCCTTTCAGGTTTTTACTAACCCCATGTATCGGATTTATATTTTGGTTAAAATAACAAAAGTATGCCTTCAGTAATTGTAAAAAATATAACCAAAACCTATGGTGATGTTAAGGCGGTGAATGATGTTTCCTTTGAAGTAAATAAAGGAGAATTGTTTGGCCTGATCGGTCCTGATGGTGCGGGTAAAACTTCTGTTTTCCGTATCCTGACCACCTTGTTGCTTGCTGATAACGGTACTGCTGCCATTGAAAATTTTGATGTAGTAAAAGACTACCGGCAAATACGCAACAGGGTGGGTTATATGCCCGGACGGTTTTCTTTATACCAGGACCTTACCGTAGTCGAGAACCTGGATTTTTTTGCTACTGTTTTCGGAACTACCATCCGGGAAAATTATGAGCTGATAAAAGACATTTACGAGCAGATCAAACCATTCAGCAACCGGAGAGCAGGAAAACTGTCGGGTGGTATGAAGCAGAAGCTGGCATTATGCTGTGCCCTGATTCATAAGCCGGATATATTATTTTTAGATGAACCGACCACGGGCGTGGATGTGGTTTCCCGAAAAGAGTTTTGGGAAATGCTGGCGAAGCTGAAAAAGCAGGGCATTACGATCGTCGTTTCCACGCCTTATATGGACGAGGCTAGATTATGCGACCGGATTGCGTTGATACAGGGCGGCAAAATCATGTCCATTGACCAACCGCAAACTATTGTACAAAATTATCCGAAACCGCTTTTCGCAGCCAGAGCCAACAATATCTATAAGCTGTTGGAAGATTTTCGTTCGGATGATGCCATCGAAAGCTGTTATGCGTTTGGAGAATATGTGCACCTTACACTTAAAGCAAATGATGCAGATGCGCTAAGTATTATAAGAATTGCAGGTAAGGACCATCTGGAAGGACTTGAAGCAAAAATTATCACGCCCACTATTGAAGATTGTTTTATAAGGTTAATGAATAACAGAGAGTGATATATATTACAAATACACAGGTCATTATTTTTTACCTGTGCATCTGCAGTAAAAAAATAGAATATGGAGCATAAAGTAATTACCTGTAAAAATCTCACCAAACAGTTTGGCAATTTTAAGGCAGTAGACAGCATCAGCTTTGAGGTGGATAAAGGCGAAATATTTGGTTTTCTGGGTGCCAACGGTGCGGGCAAAACTACGGCCATGCGTATTCTTTGCGGATTGTCTTATCCAACATCGGGAACTGCATTGGTGGCGGGTTTTGACGTATACAAACAGCAGGAACAGATTAAAAAGAACATCGGCTATATGAGTCAGAAATTCTCTTTATACGACAATCTTTCCATGCTTGAAAATATTGAGTTTTACGGTGGCGTGTATGGTGTATCCCGCGCCGAAATAAAACAACGGAGCAAAGAGCTCGTAGCTTCACTAGGGCTGGAGAATGAAGCCAGGAAAATGGTTGGTTCACTGCCTTTGGGCTGGAAACAGAAACTGGCTTTTTCGGTAGCCATTTTTCACCGGCCCAGAATTGTTTTCCTGGATGAACCTACGGGCGGGGTTGACCCTATTGCAAGGCGGCAGTTTTGGGATATGATTTACCAGGCTGCGGCAGACGGCATCACGGTATTTGTAACCACCCATTATATGGACGAGGCCGAATATTGCAACCGCATTACCGTAATGGTGGATGGTCGTGTTGAAGCGCTGGGCACACCAGCAAATTTGAAAAAACAATTCAACGCGCACTCAATGGATGATGTATTTTATCAACTGGCAAGAGGAGCGAAGAGAGGGGAATAGCATAGGAAATAAGGAATGAAAGAATTATAAAAACAAATGAAACAATTATTATCCTTTATAAAAAAAGAATTTTATCACGTATTCCGTGACAGAAGAACCTTGCTGATACTTTTCGGGCTCCCGATTGTGCAGATCTTGCTGTTTGGTTTTGCATTAAGCAGCGAGGTGAAAAATATCGGCATTACCATACAGGATAATGCCCGTGATGTACAATCGGAGCAAATCATCGCTAAAATACAATCCAGTTCCTACTTCAAAATAAAACAGCCTGTATTAAATTATCCTGATATTCAAAAGCGCTTCAAATACGGAAGCATCAAATGTGCCGTAATATTTCCTGCTGGTTTTGGTTCGGATCTTTACAAAACAGGAGGGGCAAAAATCCAGCTTATTGCCGATGCTTCCGATCCCAATACAGCAACCATCGTTACCAATTATTTAACCGCCATCATCAGCAATTACCAGCAGGAGCTCAATCCGAACAGCAAACCGGCGTACCAGATTGTACCGGAGTTAAGACAATTATATAACGAAGAGCAGAACGGTTCGCTTAACTTTATCCCGGGTGTCATTGCATTGATTTTTATGATTGTCAGCACCGCGCTCACATCCGTTGCAGTGGTTCGTGAAAAAGAGCTGGGCACTATGGAAATCCTTCTGGTATCGCCATTTAAACCCATTATGGTATTGATAGCAAAAGCAATTCCGTACCTGATACTTTCGCTCATCAATTTTACTCTCATATTGTTACTTTCTGTATTCCTGCTGCATGTGGAAATAAGAGGCAGCCTGATGTTACTTTTTGCTGAAAGCATCCTGTTTATCATTACCTGCTTGTCGTTGGGCTTACTTATTTCTAATGTTACCAATTCACAGCAAACCGCTATGCTGATATCGATGATGGGAATGATGCTGCCCACCATGTTGCTTACCGGGTTTATGTTCCCGATAGAAAATATGCCATGGATATTTCGTGTTATATCCCGCATTATCCCGTCAGGATATTATTATGCTATTGTAAAAGCCGTAATGCTGAAGGGGCTGGGCTTTAGTTATGTGTGGAAAGAAACGCTGGTATTGGCAGGAATGTCCGCTTTATTGCTTACTATATCATTAAAAAAATTTAAAATCAGGCTTTCGTGAAAGTATTGCAGTTCCTGTTACAAAAAGAATTCCGCCAGATATTCAGGGATAAGACGATCCTGGCCATGATGTTTGCTATGCCCGTTATCCAGCTTATCATCTTGCCTTTGGCTGCTGATTTTGAAGTTAAGAATATTAATATGGCTTATGTAGATAACGACCACAGCAGCTATTCGAAAAAGCTGGTTAACAAAATTGCTTCATCAGGTTATTTCCGCATGGTGGGAGATCCGAATTCCTATAAAGGAGGTCTGAAAATGATTGAAGAGGGTGCCGCCGATTTAGTGCTGGAAATCCCGCCTCACTTTGAGCGAAATTTGGTTCGGGAAGGCAGTCAACAGCTCAATATTTCGGTAGATGCGATTAATGGTACAAAATCGGCATTAGGCGGAGCATACCTGGTTTCCGTTATAGCCGACTTTAATAGTAACCTGGACGTGAATATCAAATCGCCCACAAGTACTGTTTCTGCCTCAAAAGCATCCATCAGCATTGCCGGCTCCAACTGGTACAACCCACGTGCCGAGTACAAGTATTATATGGTTCCCGGCATATTGGTATTGTTGCTTACCCTTATCGGCGGATTTATTACGGCGCTCAATATCGTGCGGGAAAAAGAAATCGGCACCATTGAGCAGATTAATGTAACACCTGTTAAAAAATGGCAGTTTATTCTCGGTAAGCTTATACCGTTCTGGATTGTAGGAATGATCGTATTTACGGTAGGGTTAACAGTAATGTATATTTTCTACGGCATTTTCCCACAAGGCAGTTTGGCCGTACTTTACCTGTTTGCTGCAGTTTACCTGGTGGCCTTGTTAGGTTTGGGCTTATTGATTTCTACTTTTGCCGACACGCAGTTACAGGCTATGTTCATTGCCTTTTTCTTTATGATGATATTTATGCTTATGAGCGGATTTTTTACCAGTGTCGACAGTATGCCGGATTGGGCCAGGGCAATATCTAATCTTACACCGGTAACGCATTTTATCACGGTAGTCAGGCTGATTGTATTGAAGGGAAGTGGTTTGGCAGCAGTAAAAAAAGAACTGCTCTACCTGATTGGTTTTGCTATTGTACTAAACGGATTTGCGATATGGAACTACAGGAAAACGAGCTAAAACCTGTTGAATCCCCACATCATATACAAACAGGTTAGCAGAGGCCTCTTCAAATTCTTCATCCTGATTTACAACTCGTGTTGCTCAAAAAAAGGCATCACGCCAAGCATCAGGCTCGTATTCTTTTTGGTTTGCTGTTATTTGTTATGTTACCGTCTGAAAACCAACCGGGATGCCGCCCCCGGATCTTATTTTCAGCTTTCGGTATGCTGGTGCTGAGTGGCCTTACAAGCAATTTGCAAATGACTTTATACTTAGACCCCTGCGTATTTTTGTATGTGAAATATCTGTTTAAACCTGCTGCGATGTTCTATTTAAGCAATGCTGAATATTTTTGTTGATTGTCGAAAATAATCAAAGAGGTATAGCCCATAATACAATTGCGATGGGAGTTCGCCGGGTGCTACGAAAAAATGGGTGAGCAATATTCCAACCATTACGGGAAATACTAATAATACGCCTAACGTCCTTGTTTTGGGAAATCTAATGAGCAGGCAGCCCAGACCGATCAGCGGCAACAGCCAGGAGATCTCCAGAAAAGCAGCATTGTCTTTTATCAACGCATCAGGCAGATCATCATGCAGCGGCATATAATTGAAGAATTTGCTTAAACCACCGTGAATCAGTAAAAGCGCGAATATTACAGAATGTTTAAAATTTCCCTTTTTTAATAAAATTTTTACATCTTTTTTAAAGCTTTTTCAAAAGTGTTCAGGTTACGTGAAGTGAAAGCATGCTTGAGGTCTTTGCGTCCGAGTATTTTCCCGAATGTAGAATCGAGCGTATTCCCTTTGGGTACTTTCCAGTAAAAATGGTTAGCTGCGATCCGGCCTTCTTCTCCATTTATTTTCGCGGATCTTTCAAATTCCTCCTTTAACCTTTCTTCGATTCCGTCAACGCCTAAAAAAGCATAAATGTGAAAACCGGCGTCGGCTGTAAAAGGTTTTTGGCTGAAAATAGATGCTACTTCATTTTTATCTTTTATAAAAAGAAAGGCTTCATAACCAAAATACGCTGACATGGCTTTTTCTAATAGTTTCTTTAATTCGTTCCTGTTTTTCGAAGATGAAAACAGGATGTTGCCTGAAGCCAGGACCGATGATACATTTTCCATGCCGCCTTTTTCAAATACTGAACAGGCTTCTGCCATTTTCATGGCAGTCCCTTTTACATTTACACCCCGAAGGAAAGCGCAAAATTTAGTATTTTCACTACTGCTCTTCTTTTTCATATTTTGATATATTTTTGATCAGGGTAATTTCCAGAGTCGTTCAAAGTGCTGGGCCTGTCTACCCTTACCATTGAATACATGGACAGCTCAACCGGAGCTTTTATAGTTCCCGTCATTCCCCGAGCTCGGTTATATATATTTTCCATAGCTTATTTCTTTTGAATTTTTGCCAGTAGCTTATCAAGGGTATCAAAACGGTCTTTCCATATTTTTCGGAACTGCTCCAGCCACCTGTCTATTTCCTTCATTTTATTCACTTCAAGCTGGTAATAGATCTCCCGGCTTTTATGTTCCTGTTTGATTAGTTCGCATTCCGTAAAAATGCGTAAATGTTAGATATGGCTTGCCGGTGGTATCAAAATGTTCAGCTGTAGCATTGGGTGTCATTGCCTGCAGGGCAATTAAAGTGTTGATTGCCTGTCTGGTGGGGTCGGCAATTACCTGAAAAATATCCTGTCTGGTTTCCATTGCAATTATTGAGGTTCGTAAATGAGTTGCACAACGCCTGATTTAAAAGTGTTGGCTGTAATCAGTTTCAGCGCTATCCGCTTTTTCAGGTCTTCAAATAATGGCTTCCCGCTTCCTAAGACTATAGGATGCACCGATATCCTGTAAATATCTATAAGACCGGATTCGATAAATGTCCGGATGATGCCGGCTCCACCATAAAGCCAGATGTTTTTGCCTTCCTGCTGTTTCATCGCCTCAACTTTTTGAGCTATGCCGCCATTTATAAAAATGGCTTTATGATCGGTTCTTCTTTGCGTTGAAAAAACGTATTTTTTTTTAGAGTGAATATTTTGCCAGAGTTTTACTTCCGTTTCATGCGCATTTTTGCCGGGCTCAAAATGTCCCCAGGCGTCATAGCTGGCTCTTCCGTAAAATATGGCATCAATAGTGGATAAAAAGCCGTCGAAGTTCATATCCTCTTCCATGATGCACCAATCGGTTTCGCCTTTCGGGCCTTCAATAAACCCATCTATAGTAACCGCCAGGTCTAGAATTACTTTTCGCATCTTTTAAAGTTGTTGAACCTACAAATCTATGCAACTTTATGGTTTCTTTTTTTATGCAGACTTCTATTTTAAAACCATCTTTCAATGAAGCGGAAAAATTTCAATTATGTTAAATTTTTTTAAAATTAGTTTATAATATTTCCCGGTTTTATAAATTAGCATGCCGTTTTTACAAAATTTTACTGGTTATAATTATTGAACAGAGATTCTTTGACGCTATTATTTATAAATTTTAGTTATTAGATTATGTTAACAGGATCCTTTTTTACCCGTTTGCGCAAATGGCGCTTATCTATGTTTGTAACTGTTTATTTCTCGGCATTTTTGTTATCAGGCGTTGCCCTTGCGCAGCAGCCGCCCGCCGGTGCAGATGGAAAATCATCTTTTACGACCAAACTGATGAATATTGAAGCCGCTGCCAATGAAACATTCCGTTACAATACTTCTTTGCATAATGGTGCCGCAGTTTCACGAGTTTATGAATTAAAAGCTGATCTGCCTATTGGCTGGCTTATTTCTTACAGAGTAGATGGCAGCCAGGTCACTTCACTCAACCTTAATAGTGGTCAAACCCAGGATATATCTATAGAGATTAATGCAACAGCAGCTGCAAAACCTGATAAATATAAGATACCTGTAAGGGCTGTATCCAGCGCTGATACTTTATTGCTGGACCTGGAAGCAGTGGTAAAAGGCTCTTATAGCGTAGAGCTAACCACTCCTACAGGACGGTTAAGTGACGAAGTAACATCAGGCAGCCGGAAAGAGCTTCACCTGGTGGTAAAAAATTCGGGGACGCTTCCTTTAAACGACCTGGAGCTTTCTGTGCAGGCACCTTCAAAATGGGAAGCTACTTTCGAACCTTCAAAAATCAAGCAGCTGGAGCCGGGCAAGACATTGGATGTAACCGCCACATTAAGCATACCTGATAAAACTATTGCAGGCGACTATGCCACCACCTTTACCGTTAAAAATCCTAATGCCAATGCTAATGCAGCATTCCGCATAGTTGTAAAAACATCACTGCTTTCGGGCTGGATAGGTATACTCGTCATACTGCTGTCCATTGCCCTTGTGTATTATCTTATCCGTAAATACGGCAGAAGATAAGTATGAGGCAAAGTATACTCTTTTCGGTAAAAAAAATACAGGCTGATTTTCTTTTTGCCTTGCGGGATTAAAAACATAACGATTTACAGATGATGGATCCTATCATACAATTGAAGGGGCTGACAAAATGCTATGGTACGCTGAAAGCAGTGGATGAGCTGAACCTGGATATTCAAAAGGGAGAAATATTTGGCCTGCTGGGTCCCAACGGTGCCGGTAAAACCACTACTATATTAATGATGCTGGGCCTGACAGACCCTACTTCAGGTACTGCTTATGTTTGCGGACATAATGCGACCAGCAACCCTATTGCTGTTAAAAGAAGGGTGGGTTATATGCCCGATAGTGTAGGATTTTATGATAATATGACTGCGCTCGATAACCTGGTATATATTGGCCGGCTGAATGGTATTCCGGAACACGAAATAAAAACACGCGCACAGGAAATGATGGAGCAGGTGGGTCTTGCAAATGATATGTATAAAAGAACAGCCACCTACTCGCGTGGTATGAAGCAGCGCCTGGGACTGGCAGATGTGCTGATCAAACAGCCCGATATTATCATTTTGGATGAGCCTACACTTGGTATTGATCCCAGTGGTGTAAAAGACTTTTTAGTATTGATCAAGCAGCTGAGCAAACAGCAGGGGCTTACGGTTTTGCTTTCCTCTCATCATTTACACCATGTACAACAGGTGTGTGACAGGGTGGGCATTTTTGTGGGCGGCAAATTACTGGTTGAGGGTAATATGGACGCTTTATCCGGCGACCTTTTTAATAAGGAAGGGCATGTAACAACTATTACTCTGAAAGAAATAATACCTCAACCCTGGCACCTGGAACCGGAATTAAAAGACTGGGAGGCGATCAGGCAGATCACCGTAAAAGAAAAAACAGTAGAGGTGGGGTGTGGCAGTGATGTTACTCCGGACATCGTTCGTTTTTTTGTAGAGAGAGGATATGATATTATGGGCGTGCATAAAAAAGAGTACGGACTGGACGATATTTATCAAAAATATTTTGAAAACAATTTAACTGAAAATACAGCTAATGGAAAGTCAGGCGGTTTCTTTCAAAGATCGTTCTTCAAAAAAGGCAAAAAGCAATAAAATATTGCAAAGTGCATCAAATGCAGGTCCTTTCCGCGTAATGGTAAGCAAGGAAATTGCGGATCATATACGCAGCTGGCGCTTTATTGTGCTTATAACATTAATTGTACTTACTTTTTTTGCGTCAATGTATGTATCCCTGGGAAATATAAAAGCAGCTATCAGCAATACAGATGATCCTGACCGGATTTTCCTGTACCTGAAGTTATTGACCACTACCGATAATTCGATACCTCCCTTTCATGTGTTTTTAAGCTTTTTAGGCCCGTTGCTGGGTATCAGCCTTGGATTTGATGCCATTAATGCAGAACAAAACAGCGGCACGCTTACGCGGCTGATGGCACAGCCTGTATACAGGGATAACCTGTTGCTTGCAAAATTTGTGAGCGCTCTTATAGTCATAAGTACCCTGTTCCTGTCGTTGACACTGCTGATGATAGGAGGTGGGCTGGTTTTAACCGGGGTTCGTATGGAACCCCAGGAGCTGCTGCGCATACTGGCCTTTATAGCGCTGAGTATTGTTTACGTGGCTTTCTGGTTAAGCCTTGCTATTTTATTGTCCGTTAAGTTCAAACAGGCGGCCACTTCAGCACTTACGGCCATTGGCATCTGGCTATTTTTTACCGTATTTTACCAGATTGTTGTAAATCTTGTTATAAGGGCGTTTTTACCCGATCCGGATTTTCTTTCACAGGATCAGATCGTAGCATATAATGATTTAATATTGAACCTGCTGCGCATAGCGCCCGGACAGCTTTATACAGATGCCACTACTACGTTACTGATGCCCTCTGTTCGTAGCCTGGGGCCTCTTACAATGGAACAGATGGCCGGAGCTATTCCTGCACCGCTGCCAATTAAAGAAAGCCTGATGATCGTATGGCCGCAGCTAAGCGGCTTACTGGCTGCAGCTGTGGTTTGCTTTGCGCTGGCATACTACCTTTTTATGCGCCGTGAAATACGAAGCTGATAAATGATTACTGTACCGCACAGGAAATGAAGACATCTCCTAAAGTCTTCCTGTTTGCGCGGAAGAAAAGTCATATTTCCTGACAATGTTTCTTTGTTGAAATGACAAAGTGTAGTGTGTGGTGCAATCTGGTACAGCATTTGAATTTTTTATTTCAGTTCATTGAAAATTTTATTGTTTAATCTATTTAAAAAAGGAGGTCTGATTATGTCACTCGTTAAAAAAAACAATGGTTTTTTAACTACCCCCTCTTTGTTCGGCGACTTTTTTAGCCGTGAACTTTTTAATTGGGGCAACAATAACTTTTCATCCACCTTAACCACCGTACCATCGGTGAATATTAAAGAAAACAGCGATAATTTTGAGGTGGAAGTAGCAGCGCCGGGAATGGAAAAAGAAGATTTTCATATTACGCTGGAAGGATCTGCGCTTACTATTTCTTCATCGAAGAAGTTACAGGATGAGGTTAAGGAAGATAATTATACGCGAAGAGAATTTAGTTATCAGTCTTTCCAAAGAACCTTCCAGTTGCCTAAGGAGGTGGTAGATGCGGAGCACATTGAAGCCAGGTATAATAATGGCCTGCTGAAACTGGTGATCCCTAAATCAGAGAATGCCAGGAAAAAAACTCCCCGCACAATCGAGATCAGCTAATTGATCAACCTGTTTTGGTGCTATGCCAAAACAGGTTTTTTTTGCTGCAAAGAAGAGGTTACCCGATCCTTAATCTTTCTTCTTCCAGGTCTAGCTTCATCAGATAATTCCTTATGAGCTCTTCATCAACTTTTAGGTTATTTTTATTCTCATCCCGGAGCCAGGTGCGTTGCTGCTCCAATGTCTTAAAATAAATTTCTTTTGCCTGGTCAGACAATTTATGTATGGCATCCTCCCGGTCTTCCTGTTCCAGCCGATCCATCAGTCTGTGAAAGTATTCGCTCTCCACTTTTTTATCTTTATGATTTTCATTTAAATAAGTAAATGCTGCATGCCGCATACCTTTTCTCAGAAAGGTTTCCATTTCTTCCTCAGACAGGCTGTCCTCCTTTTTATCAGCTAATTGCAGCTTTTTGATCAATGCAGGTAAAGTAAGGCCCTGCACGATTAATGTAACGAGTATCACGATAAATGTAATAAAAAGTATCAGGTCCCGATGCGGGAATGCCAGCCCGTTATCCATCTGAACCGGGATCGATAAAGCGGCCGCCAGCGAAACCACGCCCCGCATACCTGTCCAGCCTAATAATAAGGGTGCTTTAAAGCCGGGATCAGGATCGGCTACGTTTATGAAGTTCCGCATAATTAAAGTAACGATAACCGCTCCAAATGAAGCTAAAAACCTCACCATTACAAGCACGCCGGTAATTAAAAGCCCGTAGCCAATAGCTGCCGACAGGCCAATACCCTCATTATTCAGCCCGTGCATAATTTCGGGCAGATCCAGTCCTATTAGCAGGAACACAATTCCGTTGATGAGAAAAGCAAAACTTGCCCATACATTAGCGCCCTGTAACCGGGATTGGGAGGTGCGGAGGAACCGGTGCCTTCTCACAGATAAAAATAATCCGCCGCTTACTACAGCCAGCACCCCTGAAGCATGCACTTCTTCAGCAGCGATATACATAATGTAAGGAGTCACGAGTGTGAGTATGGTATCCATATTGACATCGGTAGGAAATAAACGATGCACTTTTAAAAAAATAAATGCGAGCAGAATGCCCAGGCCCACGCCGCCAACTACCATCCACCCGAAGCTCAACGCCGCATCCTGCCACAGGAACTGGCCCGTAGCTACCGCGGCCATTGCAAACCGGAAAATGATCAGGGAAGAAGCATCATTAAATAAGCTTTCTCCTTCCAGAAGCGTACCTATCTGTTTAGGCACTTTTACAAATTTCAGGATAGCACCGGCGCTTACTGCATCGGGAGGGGAAACAATTCCTCCCAGTACAAATCCTAATGCCAGCGAAAAGCCGGGAATATAAGAATTGGCAATAAAGGCTACAGACATAGCCGTAAGGAAAACCACTATAAAAGCAAAACTGGTAATAATACGCCTTAGCTTCCACATCTCTTTCCATGAAACAGCAAATGCGGCTTCATATAATAAGGGTGGCAGGAAAATAATAAAAATCAGTTCAGGGTTAATTTTTATTGCAGGTATGCCTGGAATAAAGCTGATCAGTAAGCCAGCTATAACCAATAGAATCGGGTAGGCTACTTTTAATTTGTTAGCCAGCATTATAGCGGATATGATGATCAGCACGAAGCCTAAATAGAATACAAAATGTTCAACCATATAATGTTTATTATCATCCTGTTTAAACTTTTCTTTTATTGCATTTTAACGAAGTAGTCTAACTGTGTTTTGCTGTTTCAGGTTTATACAAAAGCTAAACTAAATATTTTTATCTAAAGAAGCGAAGCCAGGAGCGCCCCAAAAATTCAGAAGACCCGCCTGCCTGCTGGTCTCTCATTCCTCCCGACATTCATCGGTATCCATTCGGGGCGACGGTAAAAATCCTGCTCTGCAAATGCCCGTTCTTTGGTGTATTCATTCATCGATAAGCGATGAAGACGATGTGATTTTCACATCGGCATATCGCCATGCTTCGTCAAAAGCGGCTTTTATTTTTTGAGCTTCACCGGTTTTACCTTGTTTAGTAAGTGCGTTGTATAAACCTATCAGCCCCCAGCCGTTCCTCGGCCATGCCTGCAGGTCTTCCCTGTATGCCATTTCGGCTTCGCTGTATTTTCCCGCTTTTAACAGCACTGCGCCCAAATGGTGCCGTATGGAGAAAAACCAGTCGGGCGGTTCGTTATAGTTCAGGTTATCTTCAATGGCAACGGCCTCCCTGAGCAGGAAAACAGATTGATCTGATTGATACAGTTTGGATGCTATTTCGGCAGCCAGCACTTTAACGGCAATCTGTACAAGGTCTGCCGTGGAGTTAATTTCCCAGATCGTGAGCTCTTTCAATGTAGTGTCGGCAGACAGCCAACTGAGGCTGCTCATTTCTTTTTGTGCACCTGCTATATCATTTTTGCCCAGTAAAGCCATGCCTTTTGCATAATGCCAGATTGCCTGGGGGTACACAAGGTCTTTGGGTGGTGCCGGAAGTGAAAGAAGGGTGTCCCACATCGAAAACTTTACAGCGATGTAGTAGGGTATGGTGTAATAATGCTGTAGCGTGCCCCAGCCCGGCATGCGCATAATTTCTTCCGGGGTATGCTGTTGTAATTGTGTTGCTGCCATCCATGCCCATTTCAAATTACCCTCCAGCGTGGCTGTTGCCGCCAGGAAATGGTAATTGTGCGGATAATAAGAGAGGGGGTAAGCTCCCTGTGCATGGCAGGTGGTAGTATAGCTGCTGTCCGCTTTCACTGCACGGATATTGGAAAGAGATCCGAGGTGGTAATCACCGGTTTTGATATAAATATGTGAAGGCATGTGCAATAAATGTCCCGATCCGGGAACCAGTGTTTCCAATAGCTTTGCGCTGCCTAAAGCTTTTTCGGGGGTGGCAGAGGCTTCCAGTGCATGCACATAAAAATGATGTGTGCCGGGGTGTGTTGGATTGATCTTTACCAGGTGCTCCAATACGGCAATCAGTTCGGGGGTCCATGCTCTGGGCGTTTGGGTTTTCTTATCGTACAGATCCCAGGGGTGCAGGTTCATCAGCGATTCGGCATAAAGAGCTCCAACGTCGGGATCAGCAGGATATTGACTGTACACCTTTTTCATGGCTTTAGAATAGGCTATATCCAAAGCGCTGCGGTCGGCGGGTGGCTGCGCCACATAGCGCAACGATATTGCCTCTATAAGCGCCGCTTCTTTCGGGGTGCAGTTTTGGCAAAGTGATTGTGCTTTAACCACTGCTGTATAAGCCCGCTGAAAATTATCTTCTTCCATTCCGGCGTTGTAATTAGGTCCCAGCACATAGGCAAGGCCCCAATGAGCCATGGCACAGGCCGAGTCGAGCCTTGTCGCTTCATAAAATGACCTCGCCGCTTCTGCATGGTTAAAGCCATAAGCAAGCATCATTCCCTGGTTAAAATATTCCTGCACTTCTTTATTGCTGGTTGAAATTTTAAAATCAATACCTCCAAGCCCATCAAATTTAGGGGCTTTTTTGCCTGATGTATACCAGTCTTTATCGTTGGTTGCCGGGCTGTAACATCCAATAACTCCCCGAGCTTTTTCTTTGGGTTCATTGGTGCCGCTACAGGAAATGAGGAGTAGCACCAGCGGGATTGAAAAAAAACGGGTCATAATAAACAGGTTGAATGTACTGGTTTTTCGGAAATTTCTCACATGTATGATCTTTGGCGCAAGCTTATGAAGCTCCTCGTAGTCCTGACTAAGTTACGATAAAAAACCAATGCGGCAACATGCATATAAATTGAGCACCGACCATGTTCTTCGAAAGTGTCAAACTGAGTTTATAGCTGTTTTTGTTGATGTACAAATTCATATTAGATAAATATTTATTTAATGCTGGTGGTATTTAAGTCCCGAAGTTTTTTACTTTCGCAGTATGAGAAGCCTGGCGGCCATATCATTACTATTTATCCTGATAACCACAAATACAGTGTTTGGAGAGCTGCTCAGGCTGCCAACGCTTATTCATCATTATCTCGAACACTGTGAATGGGATAAAAACGATTCTGTGATTGATTTTTTATCCAAGCATTATTCAGGCGCAATTAATCATCCCGATGACCAGCACAACGATCATCAAAAGCTTCCTTTTAAATCTGCAGACGGCTTTACGGCACAGGTAGTTACTATAGTGCCACCTGCATTATTCGAGCTGCCAAGGATAGTACCTGGAACAAATTCTTTTAAAAAAATACCTTCTCTTAGACAGGATTATTCTAATCATTATTTAGACAGTATCTGGCAGCCTCCCCGCTTGAGTTAATCATTTTTAAATTTTTTTTTTAATGTAAGGCGCATAACGCTTTGCTGTATATGTGCGCATGTTTTAATTACAGTGCGACTGTCTGAATGATTAACTAAACAAGATGTTGAATAAAATTATTGCGTTCTCTATAAAGAACAAACTCATTATCGGCCTTTTTGTAGCGGCTCTTGCAGGATATGGTATTTATGAAGTAAAGCATTTACCTATTGATGCTGTTCCGGATATTACCAACAACCAGGTACAGGTAATTACAGTAGCCCCTGCACTGGGAGCTACGGATGTGGAAAGGCTGATCACGTTCCCTATAGAACAGGCTAACAGCAATATTCCCGGGCTGACCGAGCTGCGTAGCTACTCCAGCTTTGGCCTTTCGGTAATTACCGTTGTATTTGAGGAGGATATCGATATTTACTGGGCACGGCAGCAGATAACCGAACGGCTGCAGCAGGTGCAGGACCAGTTACCCAAAGGATTTGGTACGCCTGCCCTTGCGCCGGCTACCACAGGCCTTGGCGAAATTTATCAGTATACGGTTCGCGCTGAGAAAGGTTTCGAAGCTAAGTATGATGCTATGGAATTGCGTACCATTCAGGATTGGATCGTGCGCAGGCAGCTGTTAGGCGTAAAAGGCGTGGCAGATGTGAGCAGTTTTGGCGGGCTGCTGAAACAATATGAAATCGCCGTAGTACCTGCCCGGCTGTTGGCGCATAAAATTACGATTACAGATGTATTCAATGCCCTGGAACAAAACAATCAAAATACCGGTGGATCTTATATAGAAAAAGGACCAACTGCGCTTTTTATCAGGAGTGAAGGTTTGGCAGGTAGTAAGGAAGATATTGAAAATATTGTTGTCAGAAATCTTCCCAACGGTGTGCCGCTGCTGGTAAGAGATGTGGCTAATGTGCAACTGGGTCATGCTACCCGTTACGGGGCTTTGACCTATAATGGGGAGTACCAGGTATCAGGAGCGATCGTGCTGATGCTGAAGGGGGCTAACAGCAATGAAGTGATCCAAAATGTAAAGGAACGTATTGGACAGATTAAAAAAACATTACCGGAAGGCGTAACGATAGAACCCTTTATCGACAGGACCAAAATGGTTAACAATGCCATCAATACGGTTATTAAAAACCTGCTCGAAGGTGCTTTGATTGTAGTGTTTGTACTGATCCTGTTCCTGGGGAATTTCCGGGCAGGCCTGCTGGTGGCTTCGGTCATTCCTTTGTCTATGCTCTTTGCTATCATTATGATGAACCTGTTTGGTGTAAGCGGTAACCTTATGAGTCTGGGTGCGCTCGACTTTGGCTTGATTGTAGATGGTGCCGTGATTATCGTGGAAGCGGTCATGCACCGGCTTACACACAGCAGGCATTTCAGGAAGATCAGCAGGCTTTCCCGGCCAGAAATGGATGCAGCGGTAAAGGTTTCGGCATCAAGAATGATGAACAGCGCTGTTTTCGGGCAGATCATTATCCTGATTGTTTACCTGCCTATCTTCACTTTACAGGGTATTGAAGGCAAAATGTTCAAACCCATGGCTCAGACAGTTGCCTTCGCCTTGTTTGGCGCTTTTCTGCTTTCGCTTACTTATATCCCCATGATGAGCGCTTTGGTCCTCGGCAAAAGGATCACGCACCAACCAACCTTTTCTGATAAAATGATGTATCGCCTGGAACGCTTGTACCAGGGTTGGCTGACAAAAATATTACGTTTTCAAAAAATGGTATTAGCCGTAGTGTGCGTATTATTTGCTTTATCGCTTTGGGTATTAACGCATTTGGGTGGAGAGTTTATCCCGGCTTTGCCTGAAGGGGATTTTGCGGTGGAAACAAGGGTATTGCCCGGCAGCAACCTGAATACTTCTATTGATGCCATTTCTAAAGCATCCAAAATATTATTGAAAGAATTTCCTGAAGTAGAGCAGGTAGTCACCAAAACAGGAACCAGTGAAGTGCCTTCCGAACCGCTACCGATAGATGTGTCGGATATGATCATTGTGCTTAAAGAACGCAAAGAATGGCGTTCGGCTAAGACCTACGAAGAGCTGGAAGCTAAAATGACAAAAGCTGTGGAGACGGTTCCCGGTGTTACGTTCAGCTTTCAATACCCGGTAGCCATGCGTTTCAATGAGTTGATTTCAGGAGCAAGGCAGGATGTGGTATGCAAAATTTTTGGTGAGGATCTGGATACGCTGGCTTATTATGCCGCTCAGTTGGGAAAGATCTGTAATACCGTTGATGGCAGCAGTGGCCTGTATGTAGAAGCAGTTACCGGCATGCCGCAGATCGTTATTCAATATAATCGTGCAGTAATGGCACAATACGGCTTAAATATCAGCGATGTGAACCGTACGGTAAATGCAGCTTTTGCAGGGGAAAGCAGTGGTACAGTGTATGAAGGAGAAAAAAGATTTGATCTTGTTGTCCGTCTTACAGGAGACAAAAGAAAAGACCTTACCGATGTACAGGACCTGTTAATCGCAGCACCGCAGGGCACACAGATACCATTAAGGACGGTTGCCAATGTGGATATTATTGAGGGCCCTGTACAAATTCAGCGGGAGAACTCCAGGCGCAGGATCATTGTGGGCTTTAACGTCCGGGGCAGAGATGTGCAAAGCACTGTAGCCGAGCTGCAGCAAAAAGCAGCACATCAAATACAATTGCCTCCCGGCTACTCGATCACTTATGGAGGTGCTTTTGAGAACCTGGAAGCGGCAAAGTCAAGGCTTTACATAGCCGTACCTGTTTCGCTGGCGCTCATTTTTATTTTACTATTCTTTGCATTCGGCTCTGTAAAGCAGGGATTGCTCATCTATTCTGCTATTCCGCTTTCTGCTATTGGCGGTATACTGGCATTGGCGGTAAGAGGTATTTCATTTAGCATCAGCGCAGGAGTAGGGTTTATCGCGCTGTTTGGGGTAGCGGTCTTAAACGGAATTGTGCTGATTGCTGAATTTAACCGCCTTAAAGCCGAAGGCTATACCAATCTGAAGCGTATTGTGATCCAGGGAACAAAAATCCGGCTGCGGCCGGTATTGATGACTGCCTTCGTAGCGTCTTTAGGTTTTTTACCTATGGCTTTAAGTACCGGTGAAGGAGCGGAAGTACAACGCCCGCTGGCAACTGTTGTGATCGGCGGATTGCTGATCGCTACTTTTTTAACCCTTTTTGTTTTACCCATTTTATATATGATGTTTCATAAAGCTTCCCCGGTTAAAGGAAGATCGAAACCCGTTACAGGATTGATATTATTGTTTTCAATCCTTTCATTCTCCGGTACAAATGCTCAAACGCCTGTCAGTTTACAACAGGCTATTGATATGGCCTTAAACAATAACCTTTTGATGAAAAATGAGCAATTGCGTACAGCCTATCAGAAAAAGCTCATTGGATCTGCAGCAAATATACCGGCTACAGCCATGAACGCGCAATACGGGCAGATCAACAGTTTTTATCCTGATCTGTCTGTCGGCGTTTCACAAACCGTTAGTTTCCCCGTGGTATATGCCCGGCAAAAGACCTTGCTTACAGAGGAGTGGAAAAGCAGTGTTTTAAAAGTTGGTATGCAGGCATCGCAATTAAAAAAGCAGGTAACACAGCTTTATTATCATCTTATCTTTTTGCGCTGCAAGCAGCGGCTTCTGCAAAAGAACGACAGCCTGTTTGCTGCATTTTTACATAAAGCCACGCTACGTTTCAATAAAGGTGAAAGCAATGTACTGGAAAAAACAACAGCCGAAAACCAGCGGGGACAAATTGCTTTACAGCTATCGCAGTTGCAGCAGGATATGGAGCTGGCCCAGTTACAGTTTCAATTGCTGCTGAATACTTTTGCTGATCTGGTCCCGGTAGAAGAAAGGACGCCTGTGGTGAGCATATCTATAACCGACACTGCACAACTGTTGCTTCACCCGGAAATGCAGTACCTGAAACAACAGGAACAGGTAGCACAGGCGGTTACGAGTGCAGAGCGCAGCAGATTATTACCCGATTTTATTTTAGGGTACGGTATTATGGGTATGAAAGGGATGGGGGCCGATAATAAAGCGTATAACAGTTCCCTGCGTTTTCAGTCGGTACAGTTGGGGTTAGGCATTCCTATTTTTACAGGTGCGCAAAAAGCAAAGATCAGCGCGGCAAAGATGAGTGAGGATATTGCTGCAGGTGAATATATGGCAGGTATGAAAAGCTTTACAGCAGCCTACCGTTCTGCTTTTATTAATTATCAGAAATTTCAGAATGCCTTACAATATTTTGAGACAAAAGCATTGGCCCATGCTGAAACGATCACTTCGGCAGCCCACCTACAGTTCCTTAATGGAGCGATCAATTATTTAGAGTGGGTATTGCTTATAAACCAGGCCATCGGTATAGAAAGTGATTATATAGAAGCAGCGAACAACAGGAACAATGCCCTGGCCGAACTTGATTTTTACATCAGTAAATGAAAATGATTAAAAATTGACCATAAAAAATTTCGGACAATTTTATAGGGCAATGAGATTTTTATGTAAAATCCCTTTTCACAACAATCAATAAAAATATATACATGAAAAAGCTTATTATATATATACTTGTGGTTATGCTGATCGCTGCATGCGGTAATAAACCATCTTCAGAAGAAAAAAGACCGCCAGCTATTGGGAAGAACACCGTTGTACTTACTGATGCTCAATATAAAAATGCGGGTATTGAAACAGCAAAGCTCAATACCCGGAGCATTGCCGCTGTGTTAAAAGTAAATGGCAAAATAGAGGTGCCGCCACAAAACAGGGTATCTGTAAGTGTGCCATTGGGCGGATACCTGCAATCTACCCGGCTTATGCCTGGTATGTATATCAGCAAAGGGCAGGTGCTGGCTGTTATGGAAGACCCGCAATATATACAGCTACAGCAGGACTATCTTACCGCCAAAGCCCAGTTCGCATTTAATGAAAGCGAGTATAGGAGGCAAAAAGAATTAAATGAAAGCAAGGCCGCAAGCGATAAAGTGTACGAGCAGGCCAGGGCCACCTACCATACGCAAATCATTTTAATAAGGTCTCTGGAAGAAAAGCTAAAATTAATAGGCCTGAATCCCGGCCGCGTAACAGCAGGTAATATTTCAAAAAGTATTCCTGTATATTCACCTATTTCCGGTTATGTAGCAGCTGTTCTTGTCAACAGGGGCAAATATGTTAATCCCAGCGATGTGCTTTTTGAACTGGTTAATACGAGCGATATACACCTGGCCTTAACTGTCTTTGAAAAAGATATCAATAAGCTGGCAACAGGGCAAAAATTACTGGCATATACTAATAACAACCCGTCGAAAAAGTATACCTGCACCATTATGCTTATCAGTAAGAACCTTGCCAGCGACAATGCAGCAGAGGTACACTGCCATTTTGAGAATTACGATAAAAACCTCCTGCCCGGAACATTTATGAATGCAGACATAGAATATTCAGGAAGCACAGCAATGGCTTTGCCGGATGAGGCCATCGTTCGTTTTGAGAATAAACAATATGCCTTTGTTTTGAAAGACAAAAACCGGTTTCAAATGCAGGAAGTTCAAACCGGTGTTTCAGAGAGTGGTTTTACAGGTTTGCTTAATGCAGATGCTCTTGCACAACACACTTTTGTAACAAAAGGAGCTTATACCCTGCTGATGGCTCTGAAAAATGCAGGGGAGGAATGATTCTGCAGGACAACAACCTTTTAAAAACGGACGATAGCAGAAAATATACGTCAGGCAACCTTTCATTTTTATATATCGTCAAAAAAACTAAAATTTGGCGTTATAATTGATCTATAAATTTAAACTGATAAAAATGAATACAAACAGAAACCTCGCAGCACTTTTTATGGTAGCTGTAATTTTTTTAGTATCCTGTTCTTCTGCTAAAAAAACAGCTATAGCGCCCCGTAAAGATTTTAAAGGTAACTGGGCCATTACGTCGGCAACTTTGGAAGGTGTTGAAGGAAAAGTAAATGTAACGGCCTTTGATGATGTTCCTCTTCACTGTTTTGAAGGCAGCAGCTGGGTGCTTCCCAATAATGGTTATGGCTCTTATACAATTAATGGCGGTGGCGATTGTGCAGCCGGTGCCAGGCAGATTTTGTGGTCGCAGCGTGTAAACGGAGGTACTACTTTATTTAATTTTAAAAGGATGGATGGTGTAAAGAAAAGCGATTCTAAACATGTAACGGAGGGATACTCTTTGGAAGTTACATCATTTAATGAAAACGCTTTTACAGCAAAAAGCCCGATCTTTTTTGAGGGAAAGACCGTATATATTGTTTATAATTTTGAAAAAAGATAGCTCATATAAAACCTGTATATAGGTCGAGGCCGCTTCAGAACAAACCGAAGCGGCTTTTTTGTGCGTATAGAAAAATATATGAAGGATATTGTGAGTAATGAGTAAGATGACAGAGAACGGATGACAGCGTTGAAAGGGTTAAAGTTCAAATCTTAGTACTTAGAAGATAGTACTTAGACGTTAGACAGTAACGCGCGACCAATAACCAGCAACCAGTAATCAGCATCTATGAACCATCAACCCTATAGTGCGGAAATTCTATACTTAGATAATAACGGCAATGCTCTTTTGCTGAAAGCTGGAAGCAAAAGCTTTAAACCTTCGGCCTTTACTAGTGTCATGTTAAGTATACCTTTCCGTAACGGATGTCAGGCTGAGCTTGCCGAAGCCTACTCCCAATACACCCTTCGTCAGGCTCAGGGTGACAATCAACACGACATTTTACACTTGACATAACACTAGTAACCTGTATCCAGTAACCAATATCCAAAACCATAAGCTATTGTCCTTATCAATGTGAAGGAGCACAGTGGCTCATATCCTGCGGACTGCTGAATGCCGGGCTTATATAAGGAATGCCAAGATTAAGCCCCCTCAATATCATCAGCACCGCTACAAATGCTATAAAATAGGGAACGGCTTTTTTCATTTTTGATCTTAAAGAAAAAGAAATAAAATGCCCAGTCAGCATGAGCAAAATCATAAGGGGAATGGTTCCTAAACCAAACGAAGCCATAAAAAGTCCCGATTCTACCGGCCCGCCAATAATTAAGGCAGAGGCAACGGCCATATATACAAGTCCACAGGGCAGCAGTCCGTTCAGAATGCCGAAAATAAAGAGGTTTAAAACAGTATTTTCTTTTTTAAAAAAGCCGGAAAGATATTTTTTAAGCTTTGTTTGAAATACGGTAAACACAGGCAGGGAAGGCAGATGCCGGCCTGTAATAAGTAATAATAAAACAATAACTCCTGCAGCTACCGAAAACGCCTGCTGGTAGCCCATCAATACCAGCCTTGATCCGGTCCAGCCAAGCAATGTGCCCATTACAAAGTAAGTGGCAGTGCGCCCTGTATTATAGGCTAATGCAGAGAAAAAACGGCTCTGCCGGCCTGCATTTCCCAAAGGCAGTGAAAGCGCCAGGGGGCCGCACATGCCCACACAATGCAGGCTGCCGGCCAGGCCCATTATTAGTCCCATAAAAATGATCTGCATCATTTAATCAATATTATAGCTTTGCTCGTGGTAATAAGCGGTACCGCTATTGCTCCATTCTATCCGTACTTTATATAATCCTTTTGAAAACGAAGCTACAGGTATTTTGTACAGGCTGCCACTTTCTTCTTTCATTTGAATACGCTTATCGCTTTTGCTGTCTGAAAGTCTCATGAACTGGATATTGCCTGAATCCAGTTGAGTTGTTGCTGCCTCCGGGAAGTGTATTTGTACATACCCTTCTGCTGTTTGTATCGCTACTGTATCTGCAAGCGCATGGAGGTTTTTTTTCGCATCTATCACACTTTGATATTTCATTTCCTGCTCGTAATAATTAGCATCTATCACCTCGTTGGTCTGGCGCATGGAAATGTATACCATGGAAATCATGCCTGCAAGGAAAACAATAAGAATAATGATTACTCTATAACCCCAGCTCATTTTTTTATTTTAGTTGTTACATAAACGGTCCCAGGAACGTAGACGTAATGGTTTGTGTTTTTTCCCCATTCGCATATACGCCGATATTAATTTTTGAGGACCTCTTTTTTATATTACTTACAGGAACCACTATGAAAAACGTGGCATCGTTCAAACTTTCTGCTTTAAGTGTATGATGATGCATGTCTATCATTTTTACTGTTCCGGGGATATAGCCTTCCACTTTTAGCTCATAGGGTACATCATAGTGGGTTTTGTTAATGATCTTGGCCTGGAACAGGTTCGACAAAGAATCTTTTCCTACTTCCTGGTACAATTGTCCTTTTACCCTTGATACAGAAACGTCAATGCTTTTTCTGGATACCAGCAGAAAGGTCATTACCCCTGTCAAAATTATTAGAAGTGCAGAGTAAAATTTCATCCGGCCGTTAAAACGGAATGGCTGCTTTTGGGAGATCTGGTTTTCGGAAGCCATGCGGATGAGCCCCAACGGGCGGTGCAGCTTTTCCATTACACCATTGCAGGCATCTATACAGGCCGTACATCCCACGCACTCCATCTGTACGCCATTGCGTATATCGATACCGGTAGGGCAAACATGCACACATAGCCTGCAATCCACGCAGTCCCCCAGCACAGCAGGCTGCCCTGCGTTCTTCCTGACCTTTCCCCTGGGTTCGCCACGGTTATAATCGTAAGAAACCTGCATGGTGTCTTTATCAAATAACACACCCTGCAGGCGGCCATAAGGGCAAACTGTGGTGCAAACAATATCCCTGACAAAAGCAAAAACAAAATAGAATAATCCTGTGAAAAACAGTAAACCAACGAAAAGACCTGCGTTTTCAGAGATGGGTGATTGAACCAGCTGCAATACTTTTTTTGCACCAAGTATGTAGGAGAGAAATGTATGAGCGATAAGGAGTGAAATGGCAATAAAGATAAAGTGCTTTAATCCTTTTTTTATGATCTTATTGCTATTCCACTGGCTTTCATTAAGCTTCTTTTGCTGAGCCGGCGTGCCTTCTATCCACCATTCTATTTTTCTGAAAACAAATTCCATGAAAACCGTTTGCGGACATACCCAGCCGCAAAACACACGCCCATATATTATGGTGAATAATGCAATAAAGATAATAAGGGCAATCATCGCAATGGCAAATATAAAAAAGTCGTCGGGCCAGAAGATCTTGCCAAAAAGTATAAATTTCGCTTCGGTAAAATTCAATTGTACCGCAGGCATACCGCTTATTTTAATAAACGGAAGTGTAAAAAATAACCCAAGGTATATAAAGGATAAGTAGTTGCGATAGCGGTACAGTTTGCCTTTAGGCTTTAGTGCATATATCCAGTTGCGCTTTCCTTTCTCGTTCACATTGCTATGCCTGTCGCGGAAGCTATTCCCAACTTTCTGTGGTCCGATATCTTCAACACTCGAGTTCATATACTTTAAAATGACTTATAATTTTGCTGTACCGTTGTTGGTACTGTCTGCTTTTGGCGATTCTTCCTTATACAGCTCTCCCTGCGCCTCTTTGGCACCTGCAGGTTTGGTTCCATGTATGGACTTTATATAGCTGGCAATCTGGGCAATCTGGTCTGCAGAAAATACATCTTTCCAGCTCATCATACCTTTTTCTACAACACCCAGCTTTATAACTTTAAAAACATCGCCCAGGCTGCCGCCATGCAGCCAGTAATCGTCTGTTAAATTAGGCCCTACACCGCCTTGTCCTTCATTGCCATGGCAGGCGACACAATTATTCGTGAATAATTTTTTTCCTTCTGCAATTCCTGCGGCATCCGCCATAGTTACCGTAGTTTCGTTTACATTATCACCTTTTAGCTTCATATAAGCTTCTTTTGCCAGATTGGCTTTGGTTACAGAAATTTCATACTCTTCGTATTGATTGGGAGCAGCATTTGCCACGTGGTAACGCCATAAGTATCCCAGGCCAAATATAATGGTGGCTATAAATGCGATTGTAAACCATGGGGGAGTGGCATTGTCCAGCTCCCGGATGCCATCGTAGCTATGCCCTACATCGAGCGAAGCTTCTTCTTCCATGGGTTTAAGCTTGTTGGCTTTAACCCACCATGAAGGCGCTCCCTTGAATTTTTTCTTTCTTTCTAATGCTTTTTCTCTTTGCAGGTCTTCTATCCCGGTAAAAAACCGTATCCAGTAAACCAGAACAAAAACCGTGATCAGCTCAAGTGTTAGGATCCCAAACAACAGATAACGGAATATGCTGGCATCAGAGAATATGCCAGTTGACGGCGCTGCGGCAACGGCCCCATCCTGCCCAAATGCCTGTAATGCACCTAACGACAGGAAAGCCAGCAACACAGATTTTACCACCTGACCTTCGTTACTTTTGGTAGCCTTTCTTTTTTTATACAGATCAAGAGAGGCTCTTAAAGTATATCCTAATACACCTATTACCATAGCCAGCACTGCAATTGCAAATACCAGCACCGAATTGGCGTCTAATATAAAGGAAGCGCTTGTTGCAGGAGCAGCAGCCTGTTCCTGTGCCAGGAGGGGGGCTACACCCGGGAGGGTAAAAAACACGAGTACCAGAGCAGGTTTATATATGGGTTGTAATTTTTTCATTGCAGCTATTTTAATTATCATCAAGAGGTAGATTTTCCATTTCTGAAATAGATTCACGGCTCGTTTTCATAGCATAAATTATAACGAGCACGAATACTGCCGTGAACAATACCAGTGAAATAATGGGGAATATGCTTACTCCGCTTATTTTTTCAAGATAGTTAATGAATTTCATCCTTTGATTTGTTATTTATTTAAGTGGTATGAAACCCGGTTTCATACCACCGTTTTTTTATTTGTTTGTCCGTTCAGCCTTAATGTCTGTGCCCAGGCGTTGCAGGTAGGCAATAAGTGCAACGATTTCCTTATCGCCGGGTATTTTGATTTTCTCTTTTTCCAGGCGGGCTGTAATCTCATTTGCCTGCTTTTTTAAATCATTCACCGCTTCGGCTTCATATCCCTTTTCATAGGGCACGCCTAATTTTCTCATGGCATGGATCTTAGAGATAGTAGCGCCTGTATTAATGCTTTTTTCGAACAGCCAGGGATAAGGAGGCATTACAGAGCCGGGCGCCATGGATGTAGGTTCCAGCATGTGATTAAAGTGCCAGCTATCAGGATATTTGCCTCCGATGCGGGCAAGATCCGGGCCGGTACGTTTGCTGCCCCACAAATGAGGGTGGTCGTACACTGACTCCCCTGCTTTGGAATATTCGCCGTAACGCGCTACTTCATATCTGAAAGGTCTGATCATTTGCGTATGGCAATTATTACAGCCTTCTTTTATATAAACGTCTCGCCCATGCAGTTCAAGCGGGGTATAGGGTTTAACACTGGCAATAGTAGGTACATTTTCTTTCACAAGAAAAGTAGGCACCATTTCCACAAGCCCTCCAATGCCCACCACAATAAAACTTAATACCAAAAGCATAACAGGTTTGCGTTCGATCTTTTCATGCCAGTGAGCTTTTGCCGGTGCTTTATAGCCCCTGGTTAAAGGTGCAGCGCTTGCTTCCTCGCTTGCTACAAATTTTCCCTGTTTGGCTGTTTTAACCAGGTTATATACTAAAAGAAACACACCTATCAGATAAATAGTGCCTCCTATAGCCCGGAGCGCATAAAAGGGAACTATGGATTGTACCACATCTATAAACTGATATTGCAACTGTCCTTCGGGTGTAAAGGCGCTCATCATGAAGTAGGTTCTGAACGCAGCCCAATACATAGGAACGGCGTATAAAATAATACCTAAAGTGCCTATTAAGAAATGAGTGCTGGCGAGCTTTCTGGAATAGAGGTTTGTATTGAACATCTTTGGTATCAGCCAGTACAGCATACCAAAGGTTAAAAACCCGTTCCAGCCCAGGGCCCCGATATGTACGTGTGCCACTGTCCAGTCGCTGTAGTGAGAAATAGCATTTACATTTTTCAAAGAGAGCATAGGTCCTTCAAAAGTGGCCATACCGTAACAAATAACCGCTACTACAATAAATTTCAGCACGGGATCTTCACGTACTTTATCCCAGGCTCCTCTTAAAGTAAAAAGACCGTTTAGCATACCACCCCAGCTCGGCAACAAAAGCATAATAGAAAGGGTAGTGCCTAAAGACTGGGCCCACTCCGGTAAAGCGGTATATAAAAGGTGATGCGGTCCTGCCCATATATAAATAAAGATAAGGCTCCAGAAGTGTACAATGCTTAAACGGTAAGAGTAAATAGGACGGTTGGCAGCCTTGGGCAGGAAGTAATACATCATACCGAGGAAGGGTGTGGTAAGGAAGAATGCAACTGCGTTATGACCATACCACCATTGTACCAGTGCATCCTGTACACCTGCATACCATGAATAGCTTTTAAGGCCCGAAAGTGGCAGCTCAAAAGAATTGACAATGTGTAACAAAGCAACTGTAACCCACGATGCCAGGTAGAACCAGATCGCTACATAGAGGTGACGTTCCCTGCGGGTAAGAATAGTGCCCATCATGTTAATACCAAATACTACCCAAACCAGGGTAATAGCAATATCAATGGGCCATTCCAGCTCCGCATATTCTTTTGAGGTTGTGTAACCGCTCAGCAGTGTAACGGCGGCCGCAACAATAATCAGCTGCCACCCCCAAAAATGGATCTTGCTGAGCGCATTGCTCCACATAGGGGTTTTTAACAGCCTGGGCATTGAGTAATAAACAGCAGTAAAAATGGCATTACCTACAAAAGCAAAAATAACTGCATTGGTATGCAGCGGGCGAACACGCCCGAAAGTGGTAAACTCCAATCCAAAATTTAAAGCAGGAAAAGCCAGCTGAAAAGCGGCCAGCACCCCAACAAGCATTCCCACAACACCCCAGGTGATTGTGGCAATGGCAAACATTTTCGGAATTTTGTTGTCGTAGCTAAATTTTTCTAATTCCATACACTTTGGTTATTTGTTGTTTGTTTTTTTATGGTCATCAAATAATATCCTGTTGGGAGGGGCGAAATCATCATCGTATTGGCCGTCCCGTATGCCCCATATAAGAGCGGCCAGGAAAATACCTGCAATAAATAGGCTCACGATGGCTGTAATAATAATGATACTCATAATAATTGTCATACAAAGGTCACAGGATCGCCCACTTTTAGGCTTGATCCCGAACATATAAAAACATGATTTATGTCATCTTTTCAACCTTTTTAAACCCCGGCCATACCATTCGGACATTAAAAAAGTAATTAAAACAATACTAATTGTACTTGATGGCATCAAAATAGCCGCTATTACAGGAGCCAGCAATCCCTGCAGCGCAAAATAAAGCCCGATAATATTATACAGGATGGATACTATAAAGCTTATAGTAATGACCTGGGCCGCTTTTTTTGAAAAAGCAAGCATTGCATCAAGGCGGGTAAAAGCAGCAGCGCTGATAATAGCATCAGAAGCCGGTGTAAACGAGTTGTTTTCTTCCATAACGGCAATACCTACATCACTTTTGCGCAGGGCACCGGCATCATTCAGCCCGTCTCCCGCCATCAGAACTTTGATGCCGGTTGCCTGTAATCCGGTTATATAGTTATATTTATCTTCCGGCGACTGGTTAAAAAAGATGTCTGTATCAGCGCCGGTCATATTTACCAGCCGGTCATATTCTGCATTGTTATCACCACTTAGAATGGACAGTTTGAATTTTTTCCGGATGTTTTGCAACATGTCAGTCAATCCGGGGCGATACACGTTCTCCAGTTCAAATACGCCTGGCACTATACCGTCTATCCATATAAAGACCCTGCTGGTATTGGATATCTCTTCGCTGACAGATATGGGCTGAACAAAGTCCCTGCTGCCAACTTTAATATATTGGTCATCTATCCACCCTGCAATCCCTTTTCCCGGCACATTAGAGAAACTGTCCACGGCAAGAAGCTGTTTTATCTTAAGATGTGCATAAATGGCCTTGCTGAGTGGATGGGTAGAATGCCTCAAAAGCGATGCGATCAGTTTTTTTTCAAAATCAGTAAGCGTTTTTCCCTTATAGCTTATATTAAAGTTTTTATTAAGTGTGATGGTTCCGGTTTTATCCAGCACTATATGCTTTACCCTGGCCATATTGGTAATAATGTCTGCATTTTTCAGATACAACCCTGAACGGCTGAGGATACGCATGACATTTCCATTGGTGAAGGTGGAGGCAAGCAACAAGGCACAGGGACAAGCAACGATCAGAGTAGTGGTCAGCGCATTCCACATGGTATTATACTCTCCTTTTATCAGCCAGAAAAGGGCGCTGGCAAAAGTGAGCGCAAAAACAATAAGCGTGAAATAATTACTGATGCGGTGCAGCAGCTTGCTGCCATCCAGATTGCTTTTACCTTCTTTGTTCCATAGATTGGTAAGGTAGCCTTGGTCAGATTTCTTTAATACCATTAGCTCAATACGCTCTCCCAGTTGTTTACCACCGGCATAGATCAGCGATCCCGGCTCTATTTGCCTGGGCATACTTTCGCCGGTTACGAAGCTGTAATCGATCAGCGCCTTACCTTTTGCCAGCACGGCATCGGCAGGAATGATCTCCTGGTCATATACCTCAATAATATCCTTCTCTCTAAGATCGCCGATCAGCACGGGTTCCACGCTGTCGTTTCGCTTTACATTTACGGCAATGGGGAAGAAAGATTTATAGTCCCTGTCGAAAACCAGCGATTGCTGGGTACGGTCCTGCGCCCATCGGCCCACCAGCATAAAGAATACAATACCGCTCATACTATCGAAATAGGTATTACCGTCCAGCACAAAAAGATCGTACAGGCTTCTTACAAACGTGAGTAAAATGGCCAGCGCGATAGAAGTATCTATATTCAGGTATTTGGTTCGGATTGAACTGTAAGCATTGGAAAAAAACTCCCGCGAGCAATAAAAAAAAACCGGTAAGGCAAGTATCAGCCCGATATACCGGAAGGCAGTGCCGGTCTTTTCCTGGAGATAATTGCTTACAGAAAAATACTCCGGCAGGCTAAGCATCATAATATTCGCAAAGCAGAACCCTGCAATACTGATTTGGGTAAGGCGTGAATAATTTTTGGTTTGCCTGCTGCTGGTAGTGTTCATGCTCAGGTAAGGTTCGTAGCCTATAGCGCTCATCGTTTCCACTACTTCGCGCAGGGTGGTTTGGGTTTTGTCATAAACCAGAAAAACCTCTTTTTGCACAAAATTGACCCTTGCATTCAATATCCCTTTTTGCAGGCTGTCCAGGTGTTCTAATAACCACAAACAGCTGCTGCAATGCATTTGGGGAACAGAAAAAGTTATATGTACCTGTTGATCATCTGCAAAAGCCGTCAGCTGATTGATCACCTCTTCTTTATCCAGGTAAGCGAATTTATTTTTTCGCTTCTGCAGCAACTGCTGGCTCCCGGGATGTTCATTAAGCTCGTAATAAGTACAGAGATCGTTTTCATGTAAAATTTCGTATACCAGTTTACAGCCGGAACAGCAAAAAGTTTTGTCGTCAATATGCAAATGAGTGTCTGTGCACAGATCTCCACAATGATAGCAGGTAGTAGTTGTATCTGTAACCTTAGTGTTCAATAGTAATTTTTTGAGTTAACTGCAAAAGAACCATTTCCTCCCGCAGAACCGCTGATAGTTATCATCCTGGAGCATGATTGTCATCAAAGTGTAAAAATAGTGATATTACTTAATACCTTAAAACTGAGTGCATAAGAATTTTAAATTTGGCTATGCGGTAAAACACAAAAAGATGGCAGCGGCTTATTATTGACACCTGCTTGCAGGCGGGTGCTTATTGTAATTGAACCAATTATTTCAGTTAATGAGTTCCTGTATTTGTTTTATCAACGACACTGCGAAAAAATATACAGCAACTGAAATTCTTATGGCTGCTTATCAAATGCTACTATGGTAGCTACTGCCTGGTTGGCATTGGCATTTATTTTAAAAGCAATTCTTCCATCCGGGGTAGCGGTTTGGGAAGAAGCAAGAGTCATGGATCGGATCGCATCATTTACTTTTGCTCCATAAGTGCTTTGCGTGCTGTTATTGATCGCCTCGTTAAAAAGCGTATAGTTCAGCTCCTTTTTACTGGTGATAATGGCTATATAATCTTTGCTGCCTATATGATCCGCTTCAAGTGACTGGGATTTTGGGAACAGCCTGTAACCGGTTATGCCGCAATAAGGAGAGTGTTTGGAAACGGTTTCGCCTGTTTTCAGGTAAGGAAAAAGCACAAAGCTTTTGCCATCGGTTTCCTGTCCGAAAATATAGACATAGCATTCTGTTGAGTTTTTTACCTCCATTTTAAACCGGGTACCCACTTTGATAGGTGTAGTGGTTTGAAAACCATTATTCCCGGTTGATTTCAACTTTATATATTGTTGAGAGGCGTTGTCGACCAGTCCGATGGTACATTCCAAAGGCAGGGATGCAACTGCTGATGATTTAGGCAAAGGATCTATTCCATAAGCTTCGCGCACATATTCCTTAAAATCTCCGTACCTCACCCAGGCAATACCGTTCGATCCCCATTGTGGCGTCCAGCTGTTCATGATCTGGAAAGCTCCGCCATATTTCCTGTCATCGTAGCCAATAACACACATGGCATGGCCCCCTAGGCCTACCTGCGACTGATCAAGCCCAGCCGGCTGCCACAGGTCTTTGCCCATCATATCCTGCATAAAGCTTTGGCCTACCATCATACCAATCACTACCGGGGCATCTTTCGATAAATGTTCTTTTACAGCACGCACGCTGATCTGGTTCAGATTGTCTCCTTCCGTAAGCCTTGTAAATCCGTGGATGGTATTTTGACGTCCTGCCTGTATCGCTGCGCCGTCGGGTGTTCTGCTGCAATCCTGGTCGCTGTATGGATATTGCGCCAACGGAACTCCGCCGTTTATTTTCATAGCCTGCATGGCGCGTTGTATATACGAACCCTGGCAGTCGTCTCCCAGCCTTATCTGGTTATATAAATACGAAGGACTGAATGCAATGCTGTTGGGGTCTTTCCCCGTAGCCGCTGCCGTTAAAATAGTTTGGGCTGCGTAAGCGCTGCTCCAGGCCACACAACTGCCCTGTGCCCCCTGGTCGCCACGGCGGGGCGCAAAACGTAATAATGATACGGCTTCGGGAAGCGGGTTTTTAGCGTTGTCATCGGCCAGTCCTTCATAAATGGAGGCCTTGTTAAATTCGTTAGGGTTATAGCTGTAGCCGCTTTGTGAAAACAACTGCTGTGCCGCGTCGCCAATATTCAGGTTGCCGCAGCCACTGCCGCCACGGCCCGAAAAAAACCATAAAGCGGCGGCTATAACAATTAACAGAAATATTCTTTTGCCGCGGAAAAGGCTGAACAATAAGGGCAATAGTGCAAACAGGCCGCCACCTCCGCCCGAATTGGAAGAGCCGCGATCGCGGTCATTATTATAATCATTATCCTGTCCCTGGGGGTCATCAGTCATTCGAATGGGCATACAGTAAAATTTTGATCAAAGAATGGTGTATATAGTTATTGATAATGTGAATATACGGATTCTGAAATGCCTGTGTGCAGATTTTTATCGTCTTTGCATGGGCTTGCAGGATCCCGGAATTTAATATTCAGTTTTCAGGGGTTCGGATCGGGGATTCTATATTTCAGATTTAGCGCTTAAAACCTGTGAATCCTGTTGTACATTATACTATCTTTGCGCCTCTCCGGAGGGTGTCCTTCGGACAAAAAAATTAGAGCTCATAATGAAGTTTGATCGTAATACCGTTGTTGGTTTTTCTCTTTTGGCAGTACTGTTTTTCTTTTATTTTTTTTATAATAGTAAACAACAAAAAGCAGCAATGGCAGAGCAGGCCCGCCATGATTCTATTGCAAAGGCTATGCAGCCTAAGGTGGACAGTGCTGCGGTTCGGTTGGATGGGCTGCGGGCTGATTCTCAATTAAATATCACCAGGGCCGGAATGTTTCAGCAGGCAATAAGCGGAAGCGAGCAACTGGTATTTGCCGAGAACAGCGTTTTTAAAATTGCCTTTACTAATAAGGGAGGGCAACCTAAGTATGTGGAGCTTAAGCACTTTAAGAATGCTGAAACCCAACAACCGGTGAAGTTAGCTGCGGCCGATTTTAATAAGATCAGTTATGCCATAAATACGGCTGCCAACCAAAGTTCGCAAACGGCTGATTTATTTTTCAGCAATGGTAAGGTAGAGCAGGGGCCTTCCGGCTCTCAGATGGTAAGCTTTGAGCTAAAAGGAGGCGACAGCGCACAAAACAATACATACATTGTGCACCAGTACATTATTTATCCCGATACCTACAAAATTGATTTTAATATCCAGCTTACACAGCCAGGACAATTGCTTACGCAGGGCAACCTGAATCTGGCCTGGCAATATGAGGCCCATCAGCAGGAGTCGGACCTGGATTTTGAAAGACAAAATACACAGGTAGGATACATGGAAGACGGCAACTTCGACTACCATACTATAGGAAAAACCGATATTGTGGAATTTAATAAATCGGTGGAGTGGATAGGGGTACGGCAGCGCTTTTTCAATACGTTCCTGATCGCTAAAAATAAATTTTCGGGAGGAAGAATGGAATGGAAAATGCCTGGAGGGGATGGGCATATTGTTTCCCAGTCTACGGCTAATATGCGTATTGCCGTTGCACCTGAAGCTACGGCTTCTGTTCCGTTAAGTATATTCTATGGTCCTTCAGATTATAATATACTAAAGAGAGAAGGAATGGGATTAAGCAAGCTGGTAAACCTGGGCCAGGGTATTTACGCTTTTGTGCGGCCCCTGAACCAGTTCGTTATTATTCCCATCTTTAATTTCTTTAAAAGCTTTGTAAGCAGTTATGGAATCATCATTGCGCTGCTTACACTTATCATCAGGCTGGTAATCTCCCCACTAACGTACAGCAGCTATTTGAGCGGTGCTAAAATGAAAGCGTTGAGGCCAGAGATAGCAAAGCTGAAAGCAAAGCATGGAGATGATCAGCAGGCCATGAGCATGGACCAGATGAAATTATTCAGAGAGGCCGGCGTAAATCCCCTGGGAGGATGTATCCCTGCATTACTGCAGATTCCCATTTTCTTTGCATTATATAGTTTCTTCAGCGCTAATGTAGATCTGAGGGGCGTGGAATTTTTATGGAGCAATGACCTGTCAGCTTATGATGCGCCTATAAAATTTGGCTTTAATATACCATTATTAGGTAATCACCTCAGCTTATTTACGATAGCTGCTGTTGTAACCAGCTTGTTGATCTCGGTATACAGCATGAGTATGACGCCCGATCAAAATAACCCGATGATGAAGTATATGCCGTATATTATGCCGGTATTTCTTTTATTCATTTTTAACAGGCTGCCATCGGCGCTTACCTGGTATTATACCGTATCCAATATTATTACATTGATCTTACAGTTTGTTATTCAGAACTATATTATAGATCACGATAAGATCCTTGCTAAAATTGAAGCCAACCGTAAAAAGCCCAAAACTAAATCCAAGTGGCAGGAAAGGCTGGAGCAAATGCAGGAACAGCAGAAGCAGATGCAGGAAAAAAACAGGAAAAGATAGTATTGAATCCGGGTTATTTAAAGCCCGGATTTTTTTTACGCAACTTATTGTTTATCTTGTAGCGTCTTAGATAGTGTGAATTAAATAGTAATGAAAGGCAGATTATTTATTGTATTGATTCTGGTTGGCATATCAACGCTTTCGTTTGCTCAGAAAAAGCTTACAGAAGCCACGATATATTATGATGTGGTAGTAAGTACAGATAATGCAACCCCAAAAGTTGCAGATATGCTGGATGGTTCTACCAATATCATTTATGTAAAAGGGCATCTGAGCCGGTCTGATTTTATCAGCTCTTTAGGTTCGCACTCCACTATTTATGATGCGAAAGAAAATAGCGCCACGAATATAAGAGACTACGGAAACAAAAAATTTTTAATTACCTATACCAGCGCCGAATGGAAATCTTATAATAAGAGATATAACGGTATCAGCTATAAAATAGAAAACGAGTTTAAAGAAATAGCTGGTTATAAATGCCAGAAAGCTATTGGTAAGCTTTCAGACGGAACGACGTTCACGGTATTTTTTACCAGGGAACTTATTCCTGTAAACACCAGTTTTCAAAGTATTAATAAAGGCCTGCCGGGATTTGCCATGCAGTACGATGCCTCACGCGGAAATGATAAAGTAACTTATACCGTTTCTAACATAGAGTTTTCGGTAGTGCCCCTGGCAAAGTTCGATATACCTAAAACCGGATACAGGGTAATGACCTATACTGAATTTACCAAGCAGCAGAATGCTAAATAGAGGCAGAGCTTGCTTCTGAATAAGCAGGCTTTCTTTTACCAGTTAATATATGTTTAACCCCCTGTTTCGCGTTTTTCTTACAATACAAGTTTTCCGTTATTTATTTATTGATGGTAAACACCAATACTAGAAGTCAATAAATGAACAGCTTTGGCGCTTTCAGCGCATGATGTTCAAATAAAAATAAAATCCCGGCTTTGAACCGGGATCTTTTATATTGAATGCAATTGATCTTATTTTCCGGGGTAATTTCTCAGCAATTCGTTCGGATTAAAAGTTATTTTATTTAAAATAGCCTTCTTCTTATAAGGAAGTAAATTACTGGTCTGGCCTTTCTCAAAAGAAAGGTTATTTAAATAACCCTTATTTGCCGGGGATTCTGTATTAATTAAATTCTCTCCTTTAAAATACATTCCTGATCTTAGTGAAAAAGAATGAAGCTGGGTTCCTGATTTATTATCTAAGGAAAAGCTTTTAGTGGGCTTTTCTTTGTTGAAATTATCAGCAGTACCTTCTCCCTCTGCATACGCTGCAGCAGATAAGGAAAAGATAAACAATAAATTAAAAAATATGGCCTTTAGCATAACATTATAGGTTAAGATTTTTAAAGACAAGTCAAAGATACGAAATTTTATGAGAATATATGAAAAACTTTAAAATTTTATTAACAATTGTGCAATTGGCTAATAATCAGATGCCCTAATAGTTTTGCACACCTGAGGAAAACTTACAAGCCATATTGTTGTTGAAGTAGTATAAATTAGTAATTGGTAACAGTTTGGATGTGGTAATGTAAAATAAAAGGAGGGTATTATGAAGGATTTTTCCCAGCATGATGAAGAAAAGGACCAGGAACTGGACGAAATATTACAACGCTATGAAAATTTAAGAAAGGGGAGAGGCGGTTCTTATCTTGAAGAAGAGGCTTTCGAGAAGATTATCGAACATTATGAGGCTCAGGAACAATATATCAAGGCTTTCCAGGCAGTTGAAATAGCTACAGAACAATTTCCCTATTCAGCATCACTGATCATTAAAAAGGCCGATCTCCTTTTAAACAGACGCCGGTATGAAGAGGCACTCGGCTTATTGGAACAGGCATCTATATTAGATCATAATAATATTGATATATATATATTAAAAACAGAAGCTTTTCTGGCCCTGGACCGCCAGGAAGAAGCCGTAGCCCTGCTCAATGAAGCATTAGCGTTTTTCACTGGAGAAGATAAGATAGATCTGCTTTTTGAGCTGGCTGATGTATATGATGATTATGAGGATTTTGATAAAGTGTTCGATTGCCTTAAGGAGATACTGCGGCAGGAGCCGGAAAATGAAGAGGCACTGTATAAAATCTGTTTCTGGACAGATTATACAGGCCGCAATGCAGAAAGCATAGAGATCCATAAAAACATCATTGATGAGCATCCGTATAATGAACTGGCCTGGTTTAACCTGGGTGCTGCGTTCCAGGGAATAAAGCTTTATGAGAAGGCTATTGATGCCTACGAGTATGCCCTGGTGATAGACGAAAAAATGGATTATGCGTATCGGAATATAGGAGATGCTTATATCCGTTTACGTAAATATAAGGATGCCATAGAGCACCTGGAAAAAGTACTGGAGCTATCCAAGCCCGAAGATGTTATTTATGAAGCAATAGGGTATTGTTATGAAAAGATGAAAAACTATGCGCAGGCAAGGTTTTATTACCGCAAGGCTTCGCACTTAAATCCTGATGTGGGGTACCTGGCATACAAAGTGGCTTTCACCTATTATAAAGAAGAGAAGTATGAGCTTTGTATAAAACAACTCGAGGCAGCTTTAAAGCTAAAACGTAATAAAGCCGAGTATAATATTTTAATGGGCGATTGTAAGATGAAGCTGGGTTTTGAGAAAGAAGCGATTCAGTATTTTTCCAATGTGGTAAGGCTTAAGCCCAGGTCTGCTATTGGCTGGGAAGCGCTTATAAAATGTTTATACAGCGCCGGTTATTATGAAGAGGCTTTGAAGCAGGTAGATCATGCTGTACTGATGACGAAAGATAAGCCGGTGTTTATTTATTTCAGAGCCCTTTTAGAATTTGCACAGGGCAAAAAAAAGGAAGCATTAATTCACCTGGAAGCCGCTTTAATTCAAGCTCCTGCCCAACTCAAAAAAATACTCCAGGTCAATCCGGCCCTGCTTCAGCACCAGCAGGTGGCCGATCTTATCCTGAAATATAAAAAACGCAAGGGTGGAAAATAGGGGGCTGTGTAACACGCCGCGCTTTGCATCACTGTGGCTGAAGAATCAGGCCGTTAACTTAACAGGAACGTCATTTCACCGCAGGGAGGCATCTTCTCAAAATGTTGGGTGGTTTCGTTTGGGAGATCTTTCCTTCGTTGAGATAACGGTTTAAGTGCATGACATGGGTTGCATAATCTTGATATGACGCATTATCTTTCCTATTATTGAACAATATATAATACATTTGCCGCTATACTAATTTGAATTTTGGGAATGAAGTTTAATCTGACTCAGTTACCGGAAAGGAATCAACAGCCCCGGACCTCCGGGCTTACAATGGTGATGGATAAAGGCCTTAGCCTTGAGGAAGCTAAAAATTTTATGGATGTGTCACATCCTCACGTGGATATTGTAAAGCTGGGTTTTGGAACTGCGGTGGTTACTCCCCGGCTGGAAGAGAAAATAGCCTTATACAAAACGCATGGTATGGCGGTTTATTTTGGCGGCACCCTGTTTGAAGCTTACCTGGTGCGGAACCAGGTTCAGGATTATATTAATACCTGCAGAAATTTTGGGGTGGATTATATGGAAGTGAGCGATGGCTCTATCATCATTCCTCATGCTGAAAAATGTGGCTATATAGAAAAACTTACACAGTACGGCACTGTTTTAAGCGAAGTAGGAAGTAAGGATGCCACGCACATTATACCGCCTTACAAATGGATCGAACTGATGAAAGCCGAGCTGGAAGCAGGTTCTTCGTACGTAATAGCTGAAGCAAGGGAAGCGGGTAATGTGGGTATTTACAGGGGCAGTGGTGAAGTGCGTGAAGGCCTGGTACAGGAAATACTGACGCAGATCCCTTCTGAAAAAATAATCTGGGAAGCACCGCAAAAGGCACAACAGCTGTATTTCCTGGAATTGATCGGATGCAATGTGAATCTTGGTAATATACCTCCTAATGAAGTAATTGCTCTTGAAGCCATGCGTATAGGGCTTCGTGGCGATACCTTTCATTTATACCTGAACAAGAAAACTACTGCCTGATGGATCTGTATGGCCTTATTGGTATGCCCCTGGCCCAATCCTTTTCAAAAAAATATTTTACCGAAAAATTTGAAAAGGAGCATATCAGCAATGCGTTGTACGAGCTGTTCCCGTTAGATAATATATCTTTATTAACCCAACTGCTGGCCTCAAATCCCCAATTAAAAGGGCTTAATGTAACCATTCCTTACAAAGAGCAGGTGTTGCCTTTTTTACATGCGCTTAGTGATGAAGCCCGGGAAATGGCCGCTGTTAACTGTATCAAAATAAATAAGGGGCAGCTTAAAGGATTTAATACCGATGCACCGGCTTTTAAGGAATCCTTATTACCCTTGTTACGGCCACATCATAAAAAAGCATTGATCCTGGGCACAGGCGGTGCAGCCAGGGCGGTATTGTATGTGTTAAAAGGCCTGGGTATTGAATATGCATTCGTTTCAAGAAAGAAAGGCGCAGGATTTACTTATGAGGAGCTGGACCGGTCTGTTATTGAAGAATATCCGTTGATCATTAACTCAACACCTTTAGGAAGTTTTCCTAAGGTGGATACCGGTCCGGCTATTCCTTATGAATATCTGGGCGCTCAAAACTATCTGTATGATCTGGTATATAACCCTTCCAGAACACTTTTTTTGCAAAAAGGAGCAGAACGGGGTGCTACTGTAAAAAATGGCTATGAAATGCTGGTAGGGCAGGCAGAGCTTAGCTGGCAGATCTGGAACAACGGCAATTTATAAAAAGTTACAAAAGTTCCATCATATATATTATTGTTCGGTACCGTTGAAGATGATATCTTCCCGATAAAAATTTTGTCCCACTTCTTTTTGTATATTCAGGAATAATATGATATCTTTATATTATACAGCCCCGGCCTATTAAACTGTTATCTCATCTTCTATAAGCCCTTTGTCCGGGGAGCGTGTCAGTATTTTCAGGAATAGTGATTTAAACGTGGTTATTGGTTAAAAGATCGGAGCGATCCGGTATAATCATTACAAAATGACCCTAAACGAATTTCTGGTTGCCGGTAATCTGGACCAGCTTAAAGTATTACAGTGCAGTACTTTGCTGCAAAGCCGTTCTGATGGTTGTTTTAACTATGATGTTTACAGCGTATACGACTTTTATATTTCGGTTAAAACAGGTAAGAAGGAAAAGAATGTGATAAGCATCCTGTATTCAGAAGAAATGGAATCCGCGCCAACCCGCTGATGCTGCTACGTGTTCTTTTAAAATTCATCCGGCAGCGCTCTTATAGTTCTTTTAGACTATGCGGGAAACCTGCGGATTAATTTTTCAGCCTATGACGATTCACAAAAGCTTTCAGGATGCCTTGTTTTCTTAAGAGCAGAAAGTAAGAAACTTTATATTACCAATTTAAACAGGCAAGGGCTATATTTTATGCTTTAACTGCTGCCAGCTCTTTTTCTGCATTTTTATATAATTGTACTTTTTTGCGGTTGTACCACCATTGAGAAGCAGTCTTTTTCATTAGCGTATCAATATTACGCATACCAAAAAGATTCCACGCACCATGCAGCTTTCCGCTGAGACTGCTTTGCAAGGCGCGTAAGCTCATAGCAAATCCGGCATCTATATATTCCATGTGGTGCCAGTAGCCTGCGGGCATGAATAAAGTATCGCCATGTTCCAGTATCACTTCAAATCCTTTGGCAAGCTTTACAGCAGGAAAGCTGTCGTAGTCAAAGCCTTTGCTGTAATGCGCATAATTAGCAAGGCTTAATACTTCCCATGGTTTGCGGTATAATTTATACTGTTCTTCAAAGGGGAACAGCAGTACCCTTTTCCTGCCTATAAACTGTGTATGCAGGATATGGCTGAGATCAATATCAAAGTGCATATGTGTAATGGCGCCCTGACCGCCTACAAACAGCATCGGGAATTTTTTTACAAAGCCTTTCAGGTACTCGTCGGGCCATGTAAAATCTTTTACAATCTGGGGCGCATGCTGAAAAATATTGAACAGGAAAATGCGTAAGTCCACCGGACCTTTTTTTACCATTTGCAGGTATTCTCCAAACTTCATGTACGCGTCAGCCGTATTTACGGGCGTATAAGAATCGCTTTTTACATTGTTATAAACGCCCACTTCTTTTTCTCCGACAATATCTATAAAATAATCCCAGTTCCATTTGTTGTATGCAGGCCACTGCCGGGCCAGGTTTTTTATAACAAGTGGCTGCAAAGTTTTATAGTACTTTTTTTTAAAGCCTTCGGGCGAAATGTTTTCAACGGTATCTACGGTTTGTAGGTGCATATGCTGTCAGAGATTAAAAGTAGCCGTAAAATTATCAATAATTACCAAAACTGAAAAACGTTAATCAGGCACATGTGAGAACGGCGGTACGATGCACTTCTTTATAGTTTTAACTGCTGCATGCGCAGCATATATTTACCGATTACATCAAATTCAATATTTACCGTATCCTTTTTGCGGATTTCGCGTATGTTCGTGTGGTGGTAGGTGTATGGGATTACAGCCACTTTAAAACTGTTGCACCCTACGTCAAAAACAGTAAGGCTGATGCCATTGATGCAGGCCGAACCTTTTTCAATTACCAGCGGGGCAAATTTTTCATCAAACCTGAACGTATATTCCCAGCTGCCGTTTTTGGAGATTAATTCAATGCACTCAGCCGTTCCGTCTACATGTCCCTGAACAATATGCCCGTCCAGCCGGCCGTTCATTACCATACAGCGTTCTAGGTTGAGTATACTGTTTTCTTTGAGTGCGCCCAGGTTGGTCTTCTTCAGTGTTTCCTCGATCGCGGTCACAGAATGGATATGGTCCGAAACGCTTTCAACAGTAAGGCAAACGCCATTATGGCTCACACTTTGATCTGTTTTAAGTTCAGGGCTGATAGCGCTTTCTATCCAGAAAGTGGTATTACTTCCTGATCGTTCTATTTTCCTGATCGTTCCTGTAGCTTCAATAATTCCTGTAAACATGGCGCTAATTTCAGGTACAATAACATTCTGTCCAAAATATTTGTTTATAAAAAAGATATTCCTATCTTTGCACCCTCAAAAAAATTACCAAAGGAGGTATATATATTATGTTAATCATTGATTCTAAGGACTGCGAAAACATTGACAAAGCGCTGAAAAAGTATAAAAAGAAATTCGAGAAATCTAAAGTTCTTTTAGAGCTGCGTGAACGTCAGAGCTTTACAAAGCCATCTGTAAAACGCCGCGGAGAGGTTTTGAAAGCAATTTATAAGCAGCAGATCGCCAGCGGTAAAATTGAATTATAATTAGAATAAGATTTTGAATAAATTGCAGTCCTGCACATAGTGCAGGACTTTTTTATGCCTGAAAGATTAAAGGAATATATCAGCCCTTTCGTTAATTACCTGAAATTTGAGAAAAGGTTTTCGCAACATACTGTTATTGCTTACGAAGGCGATTTGCAGGATTTTGATCTTTTTTTGCTAAGGGTATTTGACGGCGTTCCGTTCACAAGTGTTGGCTACCATCACGTTAGAAGCTGGCTGGCCGATCTTAAAGAGCATGAGCTTACTTCTAAAAGTATTAACCGGAAAATCTCAACGCTTAAATCTTTTTTTAAGTTTCACTTAAAAACCGGTACTATATCAACCAACCCTATGGCTCAAATCATCGCTCCCAAAATCAGCAGGCGATTACCCGTTTTTATCAGGGAAGATGACCTGGCAGTTGTTAGAGCATCGGTAAGCGCCTCTGCCGAAAACTGGAAATCGCTGAACGCCAGTATGCTGGTCGGGCTTTTTTATGCTACCGGTATGCGCCTGAACGAGCTGATACGGTTAAAAGAGCAGCAGGTTGACTTCAGCCGCCGGCAGGTAAAAGTGTTGGGCAAGGGCAATAAGGAACGAAGCATACCACTGCATAACGAAACATTAGCGGCCATACAAAATTATATAGCTCTGAAACGAAAAGAGTTCGCAGCGCCGGAAGAGGAACTGCTGGTGACAGAAAAAGGAAAGAAGCTGTATCCCAAATATGCCTATTTGCTGGTAAGGCAGGTACTGGCCGAAATTCCCACACTGGATAAAAAAAGCCCGCATGTGCTCCGCCATAGCTTTGCCACCCATCTCGTGAACCACGGGGCAGAGCTGAATGCGGTGAAAGAACTGCTGGGACATGCCAGCCTGGCGGCCACGCAGATATATACGCATAACACCATTGAAAAACTAAAAGAAGTGTACAAAAATGCCCATCCGAAAGCCTGAATTTATGGGAAAACTTTAGCAAATATTTTTTTGAGAGTGGTTATTCTTTTCAGTAACTTTAGTACATAGCTGGAACAGTTCTTTGAAAAGTTTTTTTTATTAATTATTCACTCTTAAATATATGAACTATGAATGTGAACATTCAAACGGTTAATTTTGATGCCGATCAAAAACTGATTGATTTTGTTAAACGCAAAATGGAGAAACTGCATACGTTTCATGATCGCATTATTGAGTCGGATGTGTTTCTAAAACTGGACAATGTGGTACACCAGATCAAGGACAAAATTGTGGAAATTAAAGTACATGTGCCCCGACACAGCTTCTTTGTGAAATCAACAAGCAAATCTTTCGAAGAGTCTTTTGAGGCAGCTTTTGATTCGCTTGTGAACCAGGTAAAAAGAAGAAAAGAAAAAATGATTGCCTGATTAAAATTAAAATACAGTAAGCCTCGCAAAAGCGGGGCTTTTTTTATGTCTTTTTTGTTGGTTATAAGACGCCGGCACTAGTGAAAAGCATGCATACAGGATATTCCTTTTTGACTAACGACCGGGTGTGTCGTTTCAGCCGGGCAACCCAGGAGCGGAAGAAAATATTACCTTAGAAAGGGTATAAAAAATCTCCTGAACCATTCGCCCAGGAGATTTCTCGGTAAAGGAGGTATTAATTACTTCAGCTCAATGTCTGCCAAAACCGGAAAATGATCCGAGGGAAATTTGCCAAAATAGGTATCGGTTAAGATTCCCCATCTGCTGGCGGTAAACTGCTTCGTTATGAAAATATGGTCTATAACTGCACTGCCGCGTGGTGTTCTGAACCCGTTGGCCGATGAATTGTTGGCATAGGGAAATTTTACTTTAGTATAGGCATCCGTTAACAGGGTAGAAGTAGCCAGGTACTGGTACCATTCACTGTCCCTGTTGCCGTTAAAATCGCCTGTGAGCAGTACCGGGCTATCGCCTGCTATTTCGCCAATCATTTTCAGGAGCAGCTTACTGCTCTCGCGCCGGGCTATTACACCCTGATGATCATAATGCACATTAAAAGTATAGAAGTTCTTTTTAGTCAACCTGTCTTCCAGGTATACCCATGAACAGATGCGGTTACAGCAGGTTACGTCCCAGCCTTTGCCCGGTTGCCCGGGTGTTTCAGATAACCAGAAGTCGCCGCTTTTTAGCAATTTGAAGCGATCCTTTTTATAAAAAATAGCGGAGTGCTCGCCGGCGTCTTTGCCATCATCACGGCCTTTGCCATAACGGGCATACTCAGGCAGTGCATGGCTGATATCTTCGAGCTGGTTAAGTAACCCTTCCTGCAAACCTAATATATCAAAACCGTGAAAGCGGATCAGATTGGATACAACAGGTGCCCGATCTTTCCACAGGTTACCGGAGTCTTGCGGGTTATCATAGCGGATATTAAAAGTGCCTATGGTAATTTTTTGTGCCCTGATGCCGCAGGTAACAGCCAGCATGAGGGCAGCGATGGTCCATGTTTTCAGATTCATAATCTTATATTTTAAGCTGTTTTATTCCCAGCCTGGGTTTTGTTTTAAATTAGGATTGCGTTGCAGGTCGTTCAGGGGGATAGGATAGTAATAATTACGCTCGTTCCATTTCCTGGGGATCTCGTTCATCCATATCAGCTCACCGGATGTGCCATTTTTCAATAATTGTGAGTTCACTGCATTACCGATCCTGGATGATACATCTACATAAGTAACGCCGCTTACACCTGGCGTGGGGCGGGAACCCTGGTAAAATGCTACATCCGGCATACCGTCTTCATTTAAGTCCATAGGCGTATTTAATGAAGGCACATAAAACCCATTCCATTCCTGCTGCATTAATTCTCCTCTTTTCCATCTCAAAAGGTCGGAGAAACGAAGCCCCTCAAGGCTTAATTCAATACCCCGTTCTCTTCTTACTTCCAGTATGGAAGGGTCGGTAATGCCCGGGAAATAATTAGCCACCAGGTAAGGATCGGCAACGGTGGGTCTGGTAGTTAAGCCACCGGTAATGCCTGCTCTTGCTCTTAGCACCCCTACCGTCAATGCCCAATCGGCATCGGTTAAGGTACCCAGTTCTGCTTTTGCTTCAGCATAGTTCAGTAACACTTCCGCATAGCGGAACAAAGCGATGGCATTGGTATTTAAAGCACCTGCATCAAAGGCCATATCGTCAAGGGTCCATTTAATAGGTTGGTATCCTGTAAAGGTATAAGAGAATACCGGCGGTGCCGGTACCTGCTGTCCGTTGCTGATCCTTTTATAATCGCCCAGGCGGATGGTTTGCTTTAATCGCAGATCGCGATTCTTCACTTCATCTTTAAACAGCATGGTAGGATAATCCGGGTCGTTGGTAAAAGGCGTGCCATCCAGCTTTAAGTAGGTATTGATGAAAGTGCGTATAAAGCTGGCTTTGGCGCCATAAGTGCCGCTGGTCCACCACCAGTTAGCCTCATTCAATACACCCAGATTTACGTCGGCAACAGCTGCCTGTAAGACTTCGTTGGTTAAAGGGGTATTGCTTGTAAATACCTGCCGGTACGATACACCGGGCCCACCGGCAGTATTAATAGAGAATCCACCGTTTTTGATGATCTGCTCGGCTGCTGATGCAGCTTCGGTCAGCCATTTAGCAGCGGTACCGGTAAGGTTTAATTCGGTGTGGTATTTTCTGAAAGTGCCTTCAAACAAACAAACCCGCGACTTATAGGCATAAGCCACCCACTTCGTGACAGTAGTACGACTGGCATCGTTGGTAGTCAGGATATTGGCGCAGGCAAAATCGAGGTCGGCCAGTACCGAGTCCATTACCAGTTCCCGTTTATCACGACCAGCTGTCAACAGCGGATCATTGATATCCGGCGCCTTACCGATCCACGGTACATCGCCAAAACGCTTCACTTTTTCCATATAGAAGTATGCCCTGAAATAACGTGCAATGCCCAGGTAGTTATTACGTGTGGCTTCCGGTACTGCAGGGTCATTACAGTTTTGAATAAAGTAGTTGATATTCCGGAGGTCTGTCCAGGTCCATCCGGAGCTGTTATTCGCAGCAAACCCTCCCTCTCGGATGAAATCCTGTACAGATCTTACTGCCAGGTAGTCTGACATGGCATCCTGGCTGGTAGAGTTCCTGGGAAGAAAGCCTAGTCCATAAAACGAGTTGGTATATAATTTCAGCCCGTTCTCTGTGCCAAATACAGCTTTCTTTGTAGCGGTTGATTGTGGTACCTGGTCCAGCTTATTGCAGGCAGCGAACCCCAGGCTGCCCAGCAAAATTCCTATATATAATTTTTTCATTTGTTATTTTTTGTGCGTTAAAATCCAACGTTTAATCCGAATGAATAGCTTTTTAGCATAGGATAGTTATAACCATCTCCGTTAGTGCTGTTGCCATTCAGATCCTGGTCTGAAGGAACTGCATTTTCTACGTCGATGGTGTTCTTAACAATTTTGTACATAGGGGAGTAGGTGAACAAATTCTCACCTGAGAAAAATACCTTCACCGAGCGGGCGCCGATATGGTTCACCCAGTTCGAAGGCAGATTGTAACCGATCTGGATATTCTTTATCCTTAAATAGGCCACGTTCTGCAGGTACCGGGTTTGTGCTACACCCAGTGTGCGGGTGGTATTGTTGGATGCTGCCCGCGACATGGTTCTGGGAAAGTAAGCATCGGTATTTTCAGGTGTCCACATATTGCCCAGATGGAACTTGGGAATATTGTTATAAGGCCGGTTATACTGCCCCCAGAACATTTCTGTTTCTGTGCTGGGATACCACTGTTGTTTACCTACCCCCTGCATAAAAACCGAGAAGAAAATATTATTCCAGTCTGCCCCCAGGTTAACGCCATACATGTATCTTGGTGCTGAGTTACCAATAATTCTGCGGTCGCCTGATTTGCCTGCTTTGTTTTCACCAACATTGATAAAACCATCCCCGTTGAGGTCTTTTAATTTTATATCACCCGGAAACCAGAGACCGGAAGGAGAGGCCCTCATTTGCGGACTTTGTTTGGCATGCGAAGCAATATCTGCTTCATCAATAAAGAAGCCTTCGGTTTCATAGCCCCATATCTCGCCAAGTGTTTGACCCTCATAATAATCGCTTAGCAGTTTATCTGGGTTATTGTACTTATCTATTTTTGTTTTGTTATCTGATAACGTCAGCCTTACATTATACCGGAAAGGTTTTTCAGAACTGCCGAATTGATCATTCCAGGTTAAAGAGGCTTCCCAACCGCGGGTAGTCAGGTCGGCATAGTTGCCTTTAGGCACATCGGCGCCAAAAACGGCAGGAGGTGTTAACCCGAATGTAAACATGTCAGTGGTTTTACGGATGTAGGCATCGCCCATAAAAGTCAGCCTGCCCGATAACGTAGTCAGGTCTAAACCAATATTCGTTGTGGTAGAAGTTTCCCAGGTAAGCCCTTCGGGTACAACCGCCGGGTTACGGGTGGTTTGCGGCCTTGATCCGTTCAGTATAACACCCGACTGGCTGATATTGAAAATTTCCTGGAAGGCATAGGAAGCTATATTACCATTGCCCAGGGCTCCGTAAGAAGCCCTTATTTTAAGATCGGAAATGGCTTTTTGAGATACGTTCCAGAACGATTCTTTATTAATTCTCCAGCCCGCAGATACAGAAGGGAAAAAACCATAACGCTGGTTGGAGGGAAACTTGGAGGACCCATCATAGCGCGCATTCACCTCAACCAGGTAGCGATCTTTAAAGGAATAGTTCAACCTGGAGAAACCGCCCAGTATAGCCCATTGCTCATAACCACCGCCCGTAGTGATGGCCTGGCCCAGTACCAGGTTTAAGTCATTCGCATCTTCAAAAATAATACCGTTGCGCTGTACTGCAATACGGTTGTAAGTAGATTGCTCATAGTTATAACCGGCCATTGCTTTCAGGTAATGATTATCTCCGAACCGGTTTTCATACTCTGCATAAATATTGGTAGCCCAGTATCTGGTTTCCCGGGAGTCAAACAATAAATCGTTGGTAGTAGTACCTACATAAGCGGTAACTCCTTTGAAATTACTGTAAGGTACCTGTACCCGTTTTTGGTCACGGTTATTATTGGTATTACGGAAGGTGAAATCTGCATTTACCCGGAATTTGTCATTAAAGAAGTGGCTTCTTAAACCTGTGATATTCCTGAACACTTCACGGCGGGTATCGATACCGTTTTTACCGTAGATAAAATCACCAACGGTATACGCGGCAGCAAATGTTAAGCTGCCATCCGGGTTAAATATCGGCATAGTAGGTTTACCCTCATCAGCAATATTTCTCCAGATACCGCCTCCTTCACCAACATTGATGGGGTTATGATAATTCATAATAGAATAGTCGGTATTGTTCTCAATGTTCAACCAGGGGAATACCTGTATGGTACCTCTTGCGCGGATATTCTTCATATCATAGTCATCACTGTTGTAGCGAAACAGGCCATTTTGTTTTAAGAAACGACCCGATACCAGGAAAGTAGCTTTATCGCTGCCCCCGCTTACCGAAAGATTGTTCTCAAATGCTGCTGTATTTTTTTTGTACAATTCAGCGTAATAATCCGTGCTTCCATAGTAGGTGTACTCGCCGGTAGTAGGGTTTACTTCTACAGTATTATAAGGCTGTCCCGATTCTACTCTTCTCTTAAACTCATCCAGGTAAGCCTGTGAGAATTTTTGTGTTTTGTTAGCGTTTTGAGGAAAGGCACCATCACCATTCACAAACGCTTCAGCAAACATTTTTGCCCAGGTATAACCATCGGTTACAAAATCGGGCCTGGTTACAGGCGATTTTAATGCGTAATTGCTGCTGTAAGAAACGTTAGTTCTGCCCTTTACCCCTCTTTTGGTAGTGATTAATACCACGCCAAATACCCCTCTTGCTCCATAAATAGCTGCCGATGCCGCATCTTTCAGGATAGAAACCGTTTCAATATCATTAGGATTTAAGAGGCTGGGGTCGCCTTCAAAACCATCGATCAGCACCAGTGCACTACCGCCCTGACCGATAGAAGTGGTACCCCGTATATTATAGCTTGGAGATTGGGTGGGTTTGCCATCCATCATTTTAAGATTCAGGTTGGGCAGCATGCCCTGTAGTCCCTGAGTAAGGTTGGTTACCGGCCTGTTCTCCAAGCTTTTTGAAGTGATCTGGTCCACCGCGCCCGTAGCATTTTCTCTTTTTTGAGTGCCATAACCTACTACAATTACCTCTTCCAAAGCCGCATTAGACATGGATGTCAGCTGAATCTGAATGGGGATATTGGTTTCGCCTTTTACTAGATAATTGTCTATTATTTGTGGCTGAAATCCGATATGTGTTACCCTGAAATGGTAAGTTGTACCGGCAATAAGCTGAGTAAAGCTAAATGCGCCTTTTTCATTAGTAACAGTACTCTTTTGTAAGGCGCTGTCCGATGCATTGATCGCCGTAATGGTTACGTTAGGCATTACGGCTCCGCTTTGATCACGCACGGTGCCCGTAACAGTTGTGTTTGTTTGTGCCCAGCCTTTGAGTGAAATGCCCAGTAAGAGCAATAGGAGGACATCCAGATAGCGATGCCGCTTCAGTCCAATTTTCATTGTTTGGTAGTTTAGTTAATTATATTTTATTGGGATACTTACAGAAACTGCTTATTTTATTTACGGAGATCTTCAGTTTTCACCTAAAACAACCCGAGCCTCTAAGGTTGTTAAGATCCTGCCTGATATATGTAATGGTTTTGAATTGGAGTACAAATCTATTCACATAACCGGTTAACCAGCTGATTTGTATTTTAAGAAATTATAAACAATTTGTTACGTGAATGATTCATTTATTAAATAGTTTTTTAAACTGAAAATTATGAGTGACGATTGTATAGAATGGTTTACTCCGGATACTGAGGCTGATGCTTTCAAATTGGAGCGCCATTCCCTTAGGTATTAGATAAAAAATATGTTATGTAGTAATAATAAAAAACTCTGTTGACCTTCAACATGCCATATGCTTTATGTACAGCGCATTGATTTAAATGTAAGCTTACCAAAAAAACATGGATGTACGCATGCCGCTGTTTTTAGGCGATACCGGCCTGCACTATGTATGCTATGCCGGAGAAGGCTTGTTTGCTACTTCCCTGTTTTGTTTTCAATAGGTGTTTCACTTATTGGCTGATGTGTTCCACACGGGCAGCACATTTACCCGTCAGTCCGGCTGTTTTTTGCAGAAAAATCGGGAAAAAGAATTCGCTGAGATTAAAGAAGACACTAAGCTTAAGAAAGCCGGGGTAGCATTCCCTTCTACATTAGCCTGAGACCCAATGCCGCAGCAACCTGGTGATCGAAATTTTTTGACAAGTCTTGAAATTCATTCGATCCTGTGCAGTCTTAAGCATATATTACCGGGAATGTTACATAAATAACTTTACAAATACTGGCTTCATAACCAATACTAAGGATATTACTGATTGTAAAGCCGTTTCCCAACCTTAAAAATACGCTGAAGCTTGTTGAGGCTTTAATGATGGATCGGATTTTTAGTATATCTATTCAAACAACAGATTTTTATGTGATCGGCCTGATGAAACCATTTTTTTCATAGCGAACAAACTTCGCTAGTGCTGGCGATAACATTTGGAGTTGCGTGGCATTTCGTGCCTTTTTAAAACGAATATGGCATCCCGGCCCATTATAATGTTGCCGGATATTCAGGCTAAAACAGGAAGTAAGTAGTATCGATATTTTTTTTATAAAAATATTGTATGGGTATTTTGAGGTTTCGAAAATTCCCCCTACTTTTGCCTTCCAAATTTTGAAGAGCTTCTTTTTTGTCTTGTAAAAAAACAGTTTGAATGCTCTGAAAATAAAGTTCTTAATATAATATGTAAATAAGCCGAAGTAGCTCAGTTGGTAGAGCAGCTGATTTGTAATCAGCAGGTCGGGGGTTCGACTCCCTTCTTCGGCTCTTTTTGTTAGGTAACAGGTTGACAGGTTTATAAGTTTTGACAAGGGAAGCTTTATCAATATTTAACTTGTAAACCCTGCCCGTCTGGTCAGGCGGGTTTTTAACCGAACAAAGGGTAGGTGGCCGAGTGGTTAAAGGCGACAGACTGTAAATCTGTTCTCTCCGGAGTACGGAGGTTCGAATCCTTCCCTGCCCACTTTTTAAATTAGCTAATTTACCGATGTGGTATTAGCTAATAAGAGAAAGTTCTTTATTTTGATGAATATGTGTGGTATGCATTGGCTTATTAGCAAATTAGCATATGGGCACATTGACCAGCGGGAGTAGCTCATTTGGTAGAGCGGTAGCCTTCCAAGCTTCAGGTGGCGAGTTCGAGCCTCGTCTCCCGCTCTGTGTAGATGACAGAAATGAGATGACAGTTGACGGAATTACTGTCAGCTAACAACGGTCATCTGTCAACTTAATATTTGACAAGCCGTTGTAGCTCAGTGGTAGAGCACTTCCTTGGTAAGGAAGAGGTCGTGAGTTCAATTCTCATCAACGGCTCCTGGTGAAGTTGAAAGGTTAGCAAGATGTTTTATTAACTTGTAAACTTATCAACTTTTAAACTGTTGAATAATGCACAACAGCACAAGTGTGCGACGCAATACTGCTCTATAGAAGCATCATTGCCAGGCACATAATAATTAAAAACAACTTTAAAAACAGATAACAATGTCAAAAGAGACCTTTAAGAGGGAGAAACCCCACGTAAACATTGGTACTATTGGTCACGTTGACCATGGTAAAACAACTTTGACTGCAGCTATTACCGAAATTCTTGCAAAAAAAGGATTGGCTACAGCTAAGAAATATGATGATATCGACGGTGCTCCTGAAGAAAAAGAAAGAGGTATTACAATTAATACTGCACACGTAGAATACCAAACCGATAGCCGTCACTATGCACACGTGGATTGTCCTGGTCACGCTGACTACGTAAAAAATATGATCACTGGTGCGGCTCAGATGGACGGTGCTATCCTGGTGGTAGCGGCTACTGACGGACCTATGCCTCAAACTAAAGAGCACATCCTTTTGGCTGCACAGGTAGGTGTACCTAAAATGGTGGTTTTCTTAAATAAAGTTGACCTTGTTGACGATCCTGAACTTTTAGATTTAGTAGAAATGGAAGTTCGCGATGAGTTGAGCAAACGTGGTTTTGACGGTGATAATACTCCGATCATTAAAGGATCTGCTACCGGTGCTTTAGCTGGTGATGAAAAATGGGTTGGAGCTATCACTGAATTAATGGACGCTGTTGACAGCTGGATTCCGCTTCCTCCACGCCCGATTGATCTCCCGTTCCTGATGTCTGTAGAAGATGTATTCTCTATCACAGGTCGTGGTACTGTTGCTACCGGCCGTATTGAAAGAGGTAAAATTAAAACAGGTGAGCCTGTTGAGATTGTAGGTTTAATGGAAAAACCATTAACTTCTACTGTAACAGGCGTAGAAATGTTCCGTAAGATATTAGACGAAGGTGAAGCTGGTGATAACGCAGGTTTGTTATTACGTGGTATTGAGAAAACCCAGATCCGCCGTGGTATGGTAATCTGTAAGCCAGGTTCTATCACTCCTCACACTGAATTTAAAGCAGAGGTTTACGTGTTAAGTAAAGATGAAGGTGGACGTCATACGCCATTCTTCCAGAAATACCGTCCTCAGTTCTACTTCCGTACTACGGATGTAACAGGAGAGTGTTCCTTACCGGAAGGAACTGAAATGATCATGCCGGGAGATAACACTACCCTGACTGTAAAACTGATCACTCCGATCGCGATGGAAAAAGGTTTGAAATTTGCGATCCGTGAAGGGGGCCGTACTGTAGGTGCTGGTCAGGTTACTGAAATTTTGAAATAAAAGCCTACCTAAATCCTCCCGAAGGGAGGACTTTGGAAAAGCTTCGAATACTTTTGCAAAGTACCTTAGGCAGTAGCTTGGGTACTTTGTTTTTAAAAATAGTTCTTTAAATTTTGCCTTTTTAAGCCTTCCTTCAAATGGCGGAGAGGTTTAGAGGGCTTTTTACGGGCATAGTTCAATGGTAGAATAGCGGTCTCCAAAACCGTTGATCAGGGTTCGAATCCTTGTGCCCGTGCGATTTATAAGTTCAAAGTTTGATGTTATTAAAGTTTAACGGTTTTACATAGAGTCTTAACTTTTAAACTTTAACTTAAACAGTAACAAGATGATTAAATTCGGAAATTATTTAAAAGATAGCTACAAAGAATTAGCAGAAAAGGTAACCTGGCCTAACTGGGCACATTTACAGCAGTCTACAATGATTGTGCTGGTTGCCACGATAATCATTACGCTTATTGTTTGGCTAATGGACTTTTTAGCGGGTGGCGGCCTTAATTTCTTATACAAAATTTTATACAGCTAAGAAAAATGGCAGAGAATATTGTTGAAAATAATGCTGCTGAAACTCCGCAACAGGATACCAAATGGTATGTATTGCGTGTAGTAAGCGGTAAGGAGCGGAAAGTTAAGGAGTACCTCGATAAGGAAATTTCACGTAGCCCGTTTGAGAAATTAGTAAAACAGGTATTTCTTCCGGTGGAAAAGGTATATAAAGTGCAAAACGGGAAAAAAGTGATGCGTGAGAGAAACTATTATCCCGGTTATGTAATGATAGAGGTATTAGACGGCAAAATGAGCGATGACCTGAGAGACCTGGTGGTGGGTACGAATAGTGTCATCCATTTCCTGGGCAAGGATAATCCTATATCTCTTCGTAAGGCAGAAGTGAATAAAATGCTGGGCCGTATGGATGAAATGAACGAGGCCGGTGGTGTAAGCATGATAGAACCTTATATTGTTGGAGAAACTATTAAGATTGTGGAAGGACCTTTTAATGATTTCAATGGTATCATTGAGGAAGTAAATGACGAAAAGAAAAAATTAAAAGTGATAGTAAAAATATTCGGACGTTCAACACCTGTTGAGTTAAATTATATGCAGGTAGAAAAGATTATCTGAGATAAGGTCTTGTATAAGAGGTTTTTAACAGCCATCTTCACTGGGAGATGGCTGTTTGATTTTATGGTTATTAAGTTTTTTTTAAGATTCATGCGCAACTTCTTTGGCATAGTTTTTTGTCTAACTGGAAAAGAATTATTAATTAAATCCAGTGTTATGAAGAAAGTAAATGTTTTATCGATAATGGCTTTGCTGATCACCATTCTTATAACTGTATCCTGCACCAGCAGGAAAAAAGATGCTGATGCAGGGCCTATGCAGGGGCAGGACACATTAGGACTCGCCGAGTACCAGAAATGGAAAATGGAAGCGGAAATCCGCGAAAGAATAGCTGCTGAAAATGAATTAAAAGAAGAGGAAAAAGCGGCTACAGTTGCAGCGGCAGCAGGTTCCCGAAAAAAGGTTTCTTCATCAAGAAGTTCCAGCAGCAGGAGCCATACTACATATACAAGTAGCGGAAGCAACCGTGGATCAGCAGGCTCTGGTAACGCATCTGTACCAGCTCAGCAGGCGCCCCAGAGAAAGGGGATGAGCCATACTGCCAAAGGTGCTATAGTGGGTGCTGCATCGGGTGCTGTTATTGGTGCAATAGCTAACAAAAATAACCGGGTCGGCGGTGGTGTAGTAGGCGGTGTTATTGGTGCAGCTACCGGGGCTGGTGTAGGTGCTATTGTAGATAAAAAGGAAAAGCAAAAAAGAGGATATTAAGAAACTGATAAATATCCCGGCAGCTAGCGCATGACATCTGTTCCTGTTATTTCAGGACACTTGAAATTTTTTATCTTTGTTATATTGGATATTAATTTTTGGGGGTCAGCTTTTTACATGTATTTTATTTTTAATCAACAACGGGCGGTTATCGCCCGGTATAAAAACTAAATCAAAATGAAAAAATTATTTACTATTACTGCAATGGCAGCAATCGCTGCTTCATGCAACAACTCATCTAACAGCAATGAAACGGCTGATACCCTTGCTTTATCAGGTGCAGATACGGCTTCTGTTACAATAATACAGCCGGAATATGTAGAAGGTGATGTAATCAGAAGGGACGGACAGGTCATGGTATTCTCAAATGGTACATGGGCCGTTGTTGAAAAAGATATCGTACTGGATAATGGTGTTGTGATTAAGACCAATGGAGATATTGTTAATAGGGACGGAAAAGTAATTGTAATAGAAGAAGGGGAGCGGATTAGTAAGGCCGGTCGTTTTTTTGATAAAACCGGTGCTGCTATAGAAAATGCATGGGATGCTACCAAACGTGGTGTTACGAATGCTGCAGAAGCCACAGGAAATGCTGTGGAGAAAGGGTATAATGCTACCAAAGAAGGAGTAAAGGATGCTGCAGAAGCTACTAAAGAGGGCGTGGAAAAAGCAGCAGACGCCACAAAAGAAAAAGCGCAGGAAGTAGGCAAGGCTGTTAAAAAAGGTGCTCAGAAAGTAGGCGATAAGGCTAAAGAGATCAAAGAAGATATTAAGAATTAGTACCTGCGGAGGTCTTAAATTTTATATAGGCATTGTTCAGCCTTGCGATAAAGGATGCTTGTTCATCAGTTTTTTTATATTTTGATGCAAAAGCTTTCCAGTCTGTATTCCGCAGATCTTCGTCTAGCGCCAGGCTTTTCAGGTAATGTATAAATGCCATTAATTGTTCTTTTTCGCTTTTATACATAGCGCTGATAAATGCCTGTAAAGTATCAAACCCGGCCAGTTCATAATTATAACCCATTATTTGAAACCTGCCCCAACCGGCGGACATTAAAGCTGCTTCTTTATTATATAACATGGCTTGATGTAAGCGGTCATGCTGTTCAGATGCAGCACCATAATTCCCGGCTTTGGGGCAGGATATTTCAGGAGCCAGCGTATCATAAACACCGCCTGTTCTCCGTGAAAAAACATCATGGTGGAACCAAAGCATTGGTTCATTATTGGGTAAAAATGCTTCAGCGTTGCCTTCTACTTCTGCTAAAGCTTTAATAGTTTCTATGGAACAGCTTATGATAACAGCTGCTTGTAAAAAATCCGGTTCAGACAGGCCCTTTTTCATTAATTCATACTCCCCTATTTGAAAAGCAATATTTGTCACCATAATTATGCCATGTACAGGTATCTTTTAACTAAAACTTTACCTAGAAATTATCATTATTTTTAAGTAGCTCATAACCATCAGCATTGGCTTTTCCGGTTTTATCGTCAATGAAAAGTTAAAAAGTTTTTTACCATAACTTTTCAGTATCTGTATTCAGCATAATACCTGTTTCAGCTATTACCTTTGTTATATAACTTCAACTGTTTACGCTCCTTCAAATTGAATAAAATGAAAAAGCTACTTTCTCTTTTGGTCATTGTCGTAATATTAGCATCCTGCGACAAAGCCGATGTGACAGCAGCAATAAAGGAACCTTATAAACTGGATATTGAAGAAATGGTAAGCTTTATGGGAAAGCCTTATGATAGTATCCAGTCGAAGTTGATTGCTACGAATGTGATCGTGGTTGAAAGGGGAGGCGACAAGAAAGCCACTCTAGCTGTACTGGACAAAGAATCGCCCAATCCTAATTTTGTTTGTGAAATAACAGAGCGGAAGGGCGTTATCTCTAAAATAGTTATCAGCAGCACCATAGGTACTCATGGTACTTTTAAAAATACATTTCACTACTTCGATAACTTGTTAAGCGCCAAATATCCTCTTTCCAGGTTTTATGCTATCGACCCTGATGGCGGTGTTAATACCAACAATAAAACAAAAGAAGAGCTGTATGGCTATCTGGTATACAATACCTCGTCAGGTGCAGCTTTGGAGTTCAAAACTTCTACTACAAAAATTCTTAATTTTTGCTTTAAAGAAGCCGATAGAGCCTTTGCATTGTCTATTGAAGAGGGTCTTCCTGAAAATATGTAATACAGTGTAGGCTTTTATTTTATTAGCAAAAGGATATAAAAAATGCCTCATTTGGAGCAAAAATTGCTTTAAGTGAGGCAT
>NZ_BAAGYM010000038.1:430997-535562 GCF_054779315.1 Niabella aquatica | reverse complement strand
AAAAACGCTGCTCTAATAAGCACGGATAATCGAAAAGAAGTACTTTTGACATAGAATATAAGAATAAGAATGCCTCACTTAAAGCAATTTTTGCTCCAAATGAGACATTTTTTATATTCTTTTGCTAATAAAATACAAGCCTACACTGCATTACATATTTTCAGGAAGACCCTCAGTACCTTTCAGAAAACCGAAAACAAAACCCTGGCAGGGAAAAGCAGGAAGAACATGATTATATATATTTTCTCTTAGTTTATCCCTATCCGGTCCAGGATAATATTGCCCGCAGGTTGTTTATCAAAAATAAACCTGATCTGCTGTATTTGCTTCGGATCGAAACGAGAATCCGCCTTTTTGAAAACCTCAAAAGGCAGCTGTACAAACTGTAAAACCCTTTCAACAGGCATGTCTTTTTTTAATTCGGGAAGGTAGTTCCATTTCGCCAGTTGTGTTTTTAGTAAGGGAGCCATTGTATAAAAATCGTTGAAACTTTTCGTAACCACACAGGATCGCGTTTTTATCTGTACGGAAAAACTGACCGCATCTATATTATCGCTGTTGTTTGCGATAAAGAAAAACAGTTTTCCGGTAGCATCCGGAGAAAGATGATGCAACGCAGTATCTGAAACATTGATAGCATAATAGGGAGCAGGCTGTTTTGCTGCTGTATGTTCCCATTCAAGAAAAGCACCGGTATTCTCCTGTCCCCACTCCTCCCCGTTTCTAAGCGGCAAAGTTTTTTCCATCCAGTTTTTTAAACCCGATGTTTCTATAGAGCAGCCAGCCAAGGTAGCAGTTGAAAGATCCTGGTCTTCTTCGAAATCTGCAATGTATTTAAAAGAGCGATCATCGTACTGATTGATATAATAATCTTCTGGCAGGAAGCCAAAACCATTGCGGCAGTCTTTTAATAACGGCAGATATTGCTTTTGTCCTTGCAGCGTGGCATGCAAAAAAGCAGCAATATAACTTTTTGCAATTTTCCTTTGTTCATCCCCGTTCAAAAGTGTTCCGGTGCTTACAAAAAACTGGTTCGGATACCGATTATCGTTCAGCCCCCATGCCGTATTAAATTGCCCGTGATTGGCCTTGTATATGTATAACATCGCTTTCAGATAATTTTGTGCCGAATCAAATGTTATCCGGTTATACATCTTAATGCCTCCAAAGGAATAAATATCCTGATCATGACTTCCGTGAAGCAATAAGTAATTAACATTTTTTATGTTTAGGGGAAAGTTTATTTCGTTTTCCGGCTTTCCTACAGGTGCAATCTGTACCATACTTTTTATGGCAAAACCAAAATTAAACCGTACATTTCCTTCAAAGGGATAACGATCGAGCTTATTCAAAGCAAAAGCCACGGCCACTGCATCTGCTCCCCTGGAGTGCCCTACCAGGCAAATATTATCCATATCTATTTTGCCAAAGAACGGGTTCCCTTCTGTACTATTCCATTTACGCCAGTATTCAAGATGTTTCAAAATAAGCCAGGCGCGGGCGTTTGTTTCACTAAACCAATAATCATCATACCAGCTTTCATTTAAGAAGTTCTCGTCGATAGATACTACAATAAACCCCCTGGCGGCCAACAGTGCTCCCATATATTCATACCCCTCTTCAGAGTAGTCGGTCATTAAATGATTGCCATGCACAAATACCACCAAAGGGAAATTGCCCTCCTGCTTCGGATACCAAACCCTGGCATTCAACGGTAACGCATTTATATCAAATCCCCAATACGATTTACGCAGATACGATTTAATTGAGGATAACGGTTGTAGAAAAGGAGTGCCGTCCACCGGATTTGTTTTCAGAGAAATTTTTTTACTGTATTCGGCACGCCGCTTATCAGTGCCGCTTCCATAAAACAGGCTTCCTACGCTGTACGCCTTTGTTTGTGTAGGATCTTCTACGGCTTCGGGAACCGGTACATTTTGTTTCCAGTATTGCTCCGATACAGGAACTACATGATTATTTCCTTTGCTGAACAGCCACGCGCACACGGCAATATTAATAACAACGGCCAGAAGAATAAGCACCGTTCTTTTCTTCCTGTTACTGTTTTTATTTAAGGCAATACCCACTAAAATTCCTAAAAACAGCTCCAGGAAAATAAAAGGACGATTAAATGCAGCATCAGGCAGAAAGGCCGTCAGCAAAACAGCCCCTATTATCGCAACAATGATAAACCGGTTAACTTTACGGATAAACTCGTACAGGTAAAACGAAAATCCAAAAACCAGCAATAGTAATAATAGTGAAACTACTACTACTAAAATCATATCTATTACCACCGGTAAGCCGGTACGTACAATGCTGCCCGGGTAAAGCACACAAATCAGCCCTGCAATCATACTGCCCGCCAAAGCTCCTACAGATGATTTATTTAAAATCTTTACAAAGTTATCGGCACACACCTTTAACCTCAATTTGGCTTTATGTAGCATAAGCGCTGTTTTGGGTTATATTAATTCCTGAATATGATTGTATATGAACTGTAAAATTAATTGCTCCGGCTGATTTCTAAAGCATTTACGATCAATATATTTAAAAAGTCTGGTTCCCGGGAGACTTTCCTTTTTTCTGCCGGCGCCTTTATTATCCTGGATTTTTCCCTGGCTTTCAGGCAACAGTCCCTGTAAAACTCAGCTTTCTTTTGTTTCTTTGCCGCCATGACCTTTTACAAAAAATCAGTGCTCTTCGCTGCCCTCTTAACGGGTTCGGTTGTTCATGCCCAGGATACAACAAAAGACAGCCTTGTTAAAGAAGCAACGACTGTATCATTCAATGATAAAGGCCTGCAATTCAGGAATGGAGATAAATTTCTGATGACCTTTCGTTTCAGAACCCAGCTAAGAGCGGCTTATTTAAGCCGGTTAGACGACGAGGACGCCGCAGGCTTTGAAGCGCAGGTACGGCGGATGAGGCTGCGTTTTGAAGGCTATTTAATTTCTCCTAAGCTTGAATATAAGCTGCAGCTGGGCTTTGCCAACAGGGATATGGACCTGGAAAGTGGTGCTCCGCAAATTGTAAGAGATGCCGTTTTTTATTACAAGCCAGGCAAACAGTGGTCTTTTGGCTTCGGGCAAACCAAGCTTCCGGGCAACAGGGAGCGCGTTAACTCCTCCGGCGAACTGCAAATGCCTGATCGCTCCATTGCCAATAACCGTTTTACGGTAGATCGTGATTTTGGTGTTTTTATAGATAAAGACTTTGAAATCAAAGATCATATTATACAATTAAGGACGGCAGTATCATCGGGCGATGGACGCGGGCAGCTGGCCACCATTAAAGGGCTGGCCTATACAGGCCGTATAGAATATATGCCTTTGGGATATTTCAAAAACAAAGGCGATTATTTTGAAGGAGATCTTGACTTTGAAGAAACACCAAAACTATCTTTTGGATTTACCTATACCAAGAATTTTAAAGCCAATCGTACCGGGGGACAATTAGGCAAACCTATGGTAAGCGCTTATAATAAAAAGGAAGAGCTGCTGGCGAACATCCGGACCATTATGGCAGATGCCGTTCTGAAATACCGGGGATGGGCCTTTTTGAGCGAGTATTACGACCGTAAGGTAGATGCATTTTCGGTTGCCGATTTCAGTACACGGCCCGATGACCGGATGATCTTCCTGAAAATGCCGGCCGGCGTGGCCGTTAACCTGCAGGGCAGTAAGCTGCTTACCAGGAAAGATGAAATCAGCGTCAGGTACACGCATATTACTCCTCACGCAGGCCTTTTGCCTTACCAGTACAAATTCAGGACAAAAGCCATTGGCTACTCGCATTATTTTAATAAACATAAATTTAAACTGCAGGGATATATAGGCCTGGACGACCGTACCGGGGATTCGGAAGAGCTGGACGACCCGTATGAAAATCGTTTAACGGGCATGTTCCAGGTTGAAATCGGGATTTAAACAGAAGTAAGCGGGTAGAAGCATATCATATTATAATAGGGGAACGCTTTTTTCTCGTACACCGTTACAATAGTACCGCGATATTCTATGTCCATCAAACTTTTAAGCGTGTAAATTGTTAATTCCACATATGAAACTCGACATACTTGCAATAGGCGTTCACCCCGATGATGTAGAACTGGGCTGCGCCGGCACTTTACTGAAGGAGATACGGAATGGTAAAAAAGCCGGGATCATTGATTTGACCCAGGGAGAACTTGGCACCCGCGGCACCGTAGCAACCCGGTATGCCGAAGCCGCCGACGCCGCACGGATTCTGGGCGTATCCGTACGTGAAAACCTGAAAATGAGGGACGGGTTCTTTAAAAATGATGAAGCGCATCAGTTGTTGCTTATCAGAACTATACGCAAATACCGGCCCGATATTATCCTGGGAAACGTGCTTATAGACCGCCATCCTGATCACGGGCGGGCCGGGAATCTTATTAATGACGCCTGTTTTCTTTCGGGGCTGGCCAAAATAGAAACAAAGGACGAGCAGGGCAACCCCCAGGAAAAATGGCGCCCGCGTTATTTTTTGCAATACCTGCAGGATTGGTACCACGAACCACAGCTATTGATCGATGTAAGCGATGTGGTTGATATTAAATTAAAAGCGGTTAATGCTTATAGCACCCAGTTCCATACCAGCGAAAGTGAAGCCGGGGGGCCTCAAACCTATATTTCTACCCCCGAATTTAAGGAAAGTCTTTTGGCAAGAATGAGAATGATGGGCAAACGTATAGGTGTAAAATATGCAGAGGCTTATCTTACGCAGAAACATATCGGGCTCAATAATCTTGACGCGCTTATTTTACAGGAAACCTGAGTATGTGCAATTTTGCATTTTTTTACCTTATACACAGCTATAAAACAATTACCTTTGCACACTTTATATCACTAAGAAACAATTTTTTCATTAATGTCAATTCCTAAGTTTGCCACACCACCACCTCCCTCTTTTCACACGGTTTTAAAAACACGTGTTAATGATTATTTCAAAAAACAGGGCAGGCCAAGCACTGGCAATATAAGACTTTATTCAAAAGCGCTGTTTCTGGCAGTGGGCTTTACAGCATTATATATACATCTCGTTTTCTTTACGCCTCCTGCGGGCTGGGCTATTTTGGAATGCCTGATCCTGAGCCTGTTTACATCGGCCATAGGCTTTAATATCATGCACGATGGCGCTCATGGAAGCTTTAGCAGCAAGCCCTGGGTAAACAGCATAGCTGCCTCCTCTCTCAACTTTTTAGGAGCTAATACCTTTATGTGGAAAATGAAGCATAATGTAATACATCATGCTTATACCAATATTGATGGCGTTGATGACGACCTGGATGCCAAACCTTTTTTAAGACTGTGCGAAACACAGAAATATTATAAATTTCACAGATATCAGCATTTTTACTTCTGGATTACCTATTCGCTCCTGTATCTTTTCTGGATATTCTATTCTGATTACAGGAAATACTTTACCGGTAAAGTGGGGGATATTCCTTTAAAGAAAATGACCGTTAAGGACCATTTGGTGTTCTGGGGATTTAAAATTCTGCATATTGTACTGTTTGTGGTGATTCCTATCATAACTGTTGGTGTTGGCCCATGGGCCATCGGTTTTTTGGTATATGCACTGTTTGCAGGTTTTGTGCTGAGCATTGTATTTCAGCTAGCGCACACAGTTGAGGATACTCATTTTCCTGTTCCTAATGAGCAAACCAATAAAATTGACGATGAGTGGGCTATTCATCAGCTAAAGACCACCGCCAATTTTGCTACCAGAAGCCGGCTGGCCTGCTGGTTCATGGGTGGCCTGAACTTCCAGGTAGAGCATCATCTCTTTCCTAAAATCTCCCATATTCATTATCCCCGCATCAACAAAATTATCAAATCTACGTGTCAGGAATTTGGAGTAGGGTATATAGAGTATAGGAGGGTGAAAGATGCGGTAGCGTCGCATGTTTCGCATCTGAAACAACTGAGCCACCCTGCTTACAGCCACTAATACGGGGCAGGTTAAAGCCAGGCAGTTTCTCGAAAGCCCAACTAAAAAGTATTAAGCCGTCAGAGCGTAATAAATGAATGTATTGTTGGGTTCTTTTATTGTATGAATTGAATGCAGTTACGTAACAAGCGGTTATACCAAGATAGGTTACCCGATTATGACGGGCAGTAGGATTGTAACCTGGTGGGCTGAGAAATCTTGCCACCTACGTTTGAAACAGCCATTCCTGTTGCAGCAGGCACAGACCATTACCTAGGGTCTTCCTGAAAATTCGAGGGCGTTGAGAATTGCATATTTCAAAACACATCGAACCGATATTGGGAATTTTTAATTCTCCAGCCACTTAAAAAACACTTTTCGTTGTTTTTTAAGGTCTAACCATCAATTAGTTGAAAATCAATGTTGCCTCAAAATAGCCGTTTTTACGGGAAAAGGCTCATTTTACGACCATCAAAACCTCTTGAAACTTAATGCTGGCGCGCGTTTCCCATTTTCAGGTAAACCGTACCTAGCCAAGCACAGAAACAGCCGCAGCGCCGGTAATGAGGGAGTTAAACAGGATGCCAGCTACCACGCTAAACAAAACCATATAGATTACCCAGCTCACCAGCACATACACTATAATATAAATCACTTTCTGGTCATCGGGCGTCTTTTTCAAAGGGCCTACCCCCAGGTAAAACAGGTAAATACTATATACAGCGCCGGCTAATGATAACAGGCCGCCTAATACGGGAATAAAAGAAAAGATACCTGCCACATATCCTGCCGTACCGGAGTATGCCACCAGTTGTGCCGATCTGCTGATATCTTTCTCTGATTTAAAACTGGTTGCCAGGGCATCAATTACATAAACGGCAATAACAAATACCAGCACTGTAACAACAACTGCAAATACGGTATACGCCAGGGCATAAACGATTCCGAAAACAGGAGAAAATACAAAAAACTTTAAAAAAGTGGCGATGGCTGATAACAGTGAAAGCGGTATAACGTAGGAAGTTAATAACCCCTTTAATGTAGCAGGCTCTTCTTTAATTACCTCCCACTCGGCTTTGGGATTGGTCAGTATATTTTTTACGCGATCTATTAAAGATGTCATAATAAACAGTGTTTAAAGTTGAAGGACTAAATACCGTATAAATTTAACCAGTTTCTGGCATCGGCGCTAATAATCTTTAAAACAGGCTTTTTTGTTATTCATCCGGCAGCTCTGACCAAACAAAGTTGTATGGAAATTCTATACGTACAGGAATTGGCCTGATTTCCTTTTAATCGGGCTTGGCAGAATTAAAATATAATATAGTTGTGCAGGTGCCCGATTGGCCTGCGCTACTTCATCTTTTTAAGGTACCATACATGGTGCGCAAGCACATACTGGCCATTCATAGAATAGCCACTCATTTAACTTATTCCATGAACCTGCCAGGTGAGCTCATCTCCTGCCACATCAAGCGTAACCGTGCTGCCAGGCGCCAATTCCCCGGCTATTATTTTTTTGGAAAGCGGCCTGCGTATTTGCGAGCGGATGGCGCCATGCAACGGGCGTGCACCATACTCCGGCGTAAAGCCTAAAACCGCAATTTTGCTTTTAGCCTCCGGTGTTATAGTAAGCGCGATCTGCTGTTTTTCTAAGGCAGCATACAGGTCTTTCAGGTTGATCTCTAAAATACGTTCTACCATTTGCTGCGTCATCGGGGCAAAAGGAACGATCTCGGTAAGGCGGCCTAAAAACTCGGGGCGGAAATGATTGCCCATTACCTGTAACAGTTGCGAATGATTCGGGATTTCACCTTTATTAAAAGCATCCACCACATATTTACTGCCGATATTTGAAGTGAAAATGATCAGGGAATTGGAGAAGTCGCCCTCTTTACCCAGCTTATCATGCAGCTTACCCTCATCCAGGATCTGGAGAAAAAGGTCAAACACCGACGGGTGCGCTTTTTCGATCTCATCAAACAAAACAACAGCATAAGGTTGCTGCCGGATCTTATTTACCAGCAATCCTCCTTCCTCATAACCTACATAGCCGGGAGGGGCACCATACAAAAGCGCAGCCGAATGCTCTTCTTTAAATTCGCTCATATCAAAACGAATGATATTATTTGCATCCTGGAAAAGAAAATCTGCCAGCGACTTTGCCAGTTCTGTTTTGCCCGTACCCGTAGGTCCCAGGAAAAAGAACGAGCCGATAGGCTGGCCTGCTTTGCCCAGCCCTGAGCGCGATTCCAAAATAGATTCGCTGATCACTTTCACTGCATGATCCTGCCCTACCACACGCTGCGACAAAATATCCCCGATGTTCAGCAACCTTTCTTTTTCCTGCGCCTGTATCTTCCCCAGGGGTATCCCGGTTTTATCGGCAACAATTGACATTACATCGTGCTTATCCAATGCCGTACGTTTTTCTTCTGCCAGAGGTTCCAGTACCTGATATACCTCATCTAAAAAAGCTGTTATCGTTGCGGTCTCCTTCATTTGCAACGGATCGTCCGACACAGGTACAGCACTCCATACAATCGGGCTCATGCCACTCTTTAACTGCTGGTAATGCCACTGGTATTCGGTAATATCTATACCATCACTTTCTTTCAGGCTACTGAATGCTGTTTTCTGAGCTGCCAAAGCAGTAGCGCCGGTGTCTGTAGCAAGCCGCAGGGCAGCCATAGAACGGTCTGCCAGGTCGATAGCCGCATCCGGCAGGCGCCGGTCCTTTATATACCGCTTTGCCAGCCTTATGGATTCGTGCAGGGTTTCATCTGCCACTGCAATCTTATGGTGCTGCTCGTATAAAGGCATTACAGTCTTCATCATACGGAAGGCTACAGCAGGGGAAGGCTCCTCTACATTCAGCACCTCGAACCGGCGGGCAAAAGCTTCATCTCTTTCAATATGTTTCCTGTATTCATCGACAGTTGTAGCGCCAATGATAGTAATAGTACCCCTTGCCAGCTCCGGCTTAAGTAAATTGGCAGCACCCGCAAAGGGGCCGCTTTTATCCAGCAATACATGTATCTCGTCAATGAACAACACCGCCTTATCAAATTCCTTAATCTCTGTAATGACCGATTTTAGCCTTTCTTCCGTTTCCCCTTTGTAAGAAGCCCCGGCGGCCATTGCACCATTGTTCAGTTCAAAAACCTTTGCATTCTTTAAAAACTCAGGTATTTTTCCAGCGGCTATGGCAAGTGCAAAGCCATCCACCAGCGCAGTTTTGCCCACCCCCGGCTCGCCCGTTAATATTACATTGGGCTTGCTCCTGCGACATAAAATCTCTGCCATCATTCTTATTTCCTGCTCACGCCCGATAATAGGGTCCAGCCTGCCGTCCATCGCAAGCTTCGTTTTATCTATACAAAATTTCTGAAGGGATTTTTTGGTTGAAAGATCATTGTTTTTTTTGCCATCCGCATTACTGTTGTTAATATCGCTGAGCAATTGCGCTCCCGCATTTCCCACACCGGCAAGCTTTATTATATCTTCTCTTTTTACAGGAAAAGTTTTGAGCTGGTCGAAAGAAAAAACAATACCGGGTGTACTTATAGATGCCAGTACATGCAAAGGCAGCACTTCTTCTCCGTTTGTTTTAAGGCGGATATTATCTGCATCTTCCAAAATAGTCTCAATGGCATCACCGGCAGGGATTTCGGCTTTAGGTGATCCGCTTTTAGGCAGTGACTCTATCCTCACATCGGCCCAGTCTGCCAGGTAATACATGTCAATATCGGCCTTCATCAATAACGGGTCGAGCTCCACATCATGATGCAGCAATGCTTTTAATAAATGAGGCGCGGCATAGGTGCCGTTCATATTTTCTTTGGCATACGCTTTGGCAATGTTGATTGCCTTTTTAAGATTCTCTGATAATTGCATGGTTAAAAGCAGGAACGCTGTTAAAAGATTTTTTATTGTCCGGCCATATTTTACTCGATGTTGTCATCAAAAAAGCGCATTTTATGATAAGGCACCAATAACCGCAAGTCTATTTTTTGATGGCAAGTATCATAATAGATTGTAAATGGTATTGTTCATTATCGTCATTTCGACTAAAGGATTGTAAAGTCAAGAGACGATGACATGTTTTATCGTCATCTCTCCCGAAATTCGAGTGACCTCTCCCTGCGGTCGAGGTGACGACTGATAATCAAATGTTGTAAACATGCCATTGACACTTCAGAAGTTCCTCTTCCCTCCTGCCTGGGCAGGATCTAATCGGAATGACGATACTTATTTGTCATTTTAAAGAACTTGATTTTTCTATTATTTGTAACTCGGCAAAACAGCTTATATAGTTGTTGCTTTCCAATAATGTGATATATCATTGGCACGAAAAACGAATATGCCTGATGCTTAAACTATACGGCCCACTCGTTCACATGGCTGGCGTTACCCATGGTGATTTCCTTGGCACTGATGGTAAAAATTTCTGTGATCGGGTTTTCTCCCGCAGCATTGAAGTTTTCTTTATAAGATACCAGGTAACCTTCTTTAAAGCTCAGCTCTTTCATAGTGGCATCAGAATCTCTTTTTGTAAAAGTGATCTTACCGTCCTTTCTTTCAAAATTGTTGCACATCCATTCAAAGAACTTGGTATCGCCTGTTGATTCTACGGTAATGGTAATCTGGCCACCGCGCGTAACTGATGATGGGCGCCCGGTAGCATCTGTTTCCTGCTTTAAAGTGTAAGTAAGGTCGAGAATATTATTTTTGGCACCTGCCACATCTAATTGAGCTTTAAAAGACATAATTGTACATTTTGATGTTAATAAATAAGTATAAAAAATTAATAAGGGCTATTATCCATCGTTGGCTCCTGCCTGAAACCACAGGCGCTCCTCACAGATCAGGCATACGGCGGTCCGGGATAGAAGTGAGCATCAATACAAGCGACAGTTATCGTGTTAATCCTGCTCGTATTTCGACATCCATTCTATTCCATCTGCATCATCGCCTTTTTGCCCGTCAAGCTTAATCATAAAAGTTTTGGCCGGGAAATAGGGTTTTAAATGAATATCAAGAAATACCCTGTCTTTCTGGTGCGGGTCCTGCTCAAATCTTTTAATGGTAAAATTTTCAATCAGCTTGTTGGGACCGGTAATACTATCCAGGAACTTAACGATTTGCCCGTTAAGTTCTTTTCTTGTGTTAGCGTTGAAATTTTCAAAAGCCCTCCTGTTCAAAAAGTCCATCATTACCTTGGCAACATAATCAAACACCCGAACTACGGAGTAGGTTTGTAAACCGATGTTATCGCCATTAAATAATGTTTTGGCTGAAAACGCCATTACTTTACCATACTCTTTAGCCATAGGAACAAGACCCAGCTTTTCAAGGCTGGCTATTTCACTCTTTTTCAGATCGAACCGCACTCCATCTACCTCGTTCATGCTGCCATGTTTTTTTCCGGCCGTAACCTGAGACATTAAGGTATAGTAAATCTTACCGGCGAGGGAAGAAGAGGGCGGCACAAACAAATGGTCTTCCTCTCCTACCTCATCATCTTTGTCGCGCCCTACCAGCCAGTTACAGGCCATTACTACGTTAGAACGATAGGCATCGCCCCCTGTGAGGTTGGCGGCTTCAAAAAGCTCCATAACATCGTCCGGTGTGTCAAGATTCTCAAAATCAGTAACCAGCATCACCTTATTATCATATGCAATTTTTGCCCACTTTTCTACTACTTTATTCGATCCCAGATATCCTGGCAGCACCAGGATGCCGTAATTATTACGCAGGTCGAGCCTGTCGTAATTATTGACCAGTTCGGCCTGTATATAATCTATGAACCTGGTATTATCCAAATCCTTAAGCTGGTCTGGCTCGGCATTAAGAAAAGAAACATTTTTAACTTTCTGGCTCTCGGTATTCTTAAAGAATAATGCCACAGAGCGATAAGAACGTTCCAGCTCCTGCGTCCTTTCCAATGCCTTTCGTACATTGTTTTTTAACGTTCTGTCGGCAGTTTCTGCAAGCTTATTACTGTTTTCCACCATTTCCGCAATATCCTCGGTTGACTCCAGGATGTCGATCCAGCAGCTTAATACATTTTTAAGGTCTTCGCGCTCTTTTTTCTTACTGGACTCTTCTAAAAAAATTTTTTTACGGGCTTTTCTTTCAGGATTGAGATTCTGAATATTATCAATAGCAGACTCCAGCAAATCGAAGCCACCCAGCTTTACCAAAGGCTGAAGATGAGATTCGAGTGAGCCCAGTTCTGTCTTTTCGGGCTGTTTGAACTCTTTAGATATACTTTGTTCTTCCGGAGAAAGTTGATTTTGAGATGTAGACATACTTTTAAATAGGATTAAGATGAGTTATTTTGTTTTACCACCAAGTTCCTGTACGAGCACTTTTAGCGCCGCTACTAAATTTTCTTTTGTAGTGCTGTCAGATAGCGCCTGCTTCAGCAGCTTATTGGTTTTTAGCTGCTTCACTATTTTCTGGTATTGTGCTCGCTTCATGTCTAAATCGCTCAGATACTGGCTTTGCCGGGTAATTCCTTTAGGACCAAAATCTTCGAGTCCCCTGAAATTCAGCTCTTCACTCCTGGTTGACCCGTCTTCAGTTTCAAATTCCATATCAACCGATGGGGCAAAATGATTAAAGACAGCACTAATGTCGGTTAAGCCATGTACTACTTCCGGCCTTACAGGAGGCAGGTCAGTAAGCTTTTCTGCTAACAAAGCACGGTTTTGAGGAATATCAGCAAAAGCTTCGAAGGCATCATTTTTTACTTCGGTTCCGCCGATTCCATAAGGTTCTAAAGGCATAAAATTATTTTTGTAGTTTTAAATATAATCGTTCGGTTCTATGATGTAACTGAATGGGACATCGTAAAGGTAAAAACGTTTTCCAATTGCAGGCATAGCTAAATATAGTGATGCGGAATGTAGTCCCGAAGTCGGAGGTCCGGATGCTATGTTAGCGGTTAGTCAGAAAGTCCGTGTAAGTCCGGAAGCCGGGAAGATTATATTAGCAGTTACTGGTTGCTGGTTAGTGTGGCACATCAGCAAAGAGTGTAGAAATTTTTATCCTACACAGTTGATCGTCCATCATCGCCCGTGTTGCAAACCTTACATATGTTCATGGTAAGTTACTGGTTACTGGTTACTGGCCGTACATCTTGCCGGATACTGGCTGCTGGTTGCAGTTACGGTATAACGTATAAGTACTATTGTCTAAATAATAAGTACTGAAATCAGACTTCTGTCATCCGTCAACTAAACAATATATACTTCATCTTTATCGCTGTTCTCTTCCCAGCGTACCAGCACTTTCTGGTTTTCAAAGCTATCTATAGCACGGCCGGCATAATCGGCCTGTATAGGAAATTCACGGCTAAAGCGGCGGTCGATCAGCACACACAATTCTACCCTGGCAGGGCGACCAAAATCAAGCAATGCATCCAATGCCGCACGAATGGTACGCCCGGTGTATAATACATCATCAATCAATATCACGTTCTTATCCTGGATGCTGAACGGGATGTCTGTTTCATTGGCTTTATGAAGCGTATTGCGTACATCATCCCTGTAAAAAGTTATATCCAGCTTACCATACCGGGTACCTGCATCATTCACCAATTGTTTTACTTCTTTATAAATCCTGTCAGATAAATAAATACCGCGGGGCTGTAAACCAATAAGTATGATATCGGCCCCGTTAACCTGGTTTTCTACAATTTGTTGTGCCAGCCTCTTAATAGTAATGGCTATATCGCGGGCATTGAGTATAGATTTCAAGCGATAAAAATTAAAAGTTTGATATTTTGCCACACACACATATCCGTCTCAAAGATAAATGCAATGCAAGATATCAAACCGTGAAATTCAGATTAATTCTTTTCCTGATCCTGCTGCAGGAACGGGTACCGGTAATCTACAGGCGGGTTAAAAGTTTCTTTAATGGTTCTTGCGCTCAGCCAGCGATACAAATTAAGCATAGAGCCTGCTTTGTCATTGGTACCGCTGGCACGGGCACCGCCAAATGGCTGCTGACCTACCACTGCGCCGGTAGGCTTGTCATTGATATAAAAATTACCGGCAGCATTCACCAGCTTGCGGGTAGCCAGCTCCACCGCGCTGCGATCTGTTGCAATAACAGCTCCCGTTAATGCATAAGGCGAGGTGTTGTCAACCAGCTCCAGGGTTTTCTCAAACTGGCCGGCAGGATATACGTAAAGGGTAAGCACCGGCCCAAAGATCTCTTCGCACATGGTCACATACTGGGGGTTGGTAGTTTCAATAACAGTAGGCTGGATAAAATATCCTTCTTTCTTGTTACACTCACCTCCAGCTATAATTGTTGCATCTTTGTTTTTTTTAGCTTTGTCTATATAACTTTTGATCTTATCAAAGCTCTTTTCATCAATTACAGCATTTATAAAATTGGTAAAATCTTCTACAGTGCCCATTTTAAGTGTTGCCAGGTCTTCTGTTAATTTTTTCCTGACAGCTTTGGCTATATTGGAAGGGATATAGGCGCGGGAAGCTGCTGAACATTTTTGTCCCTGGTATTCAAAAGCACCGCGCAGCAGCGCCGTTGCCACCACGGCCGGATCAGCACTTTTGTGAGCGATTACAAAATCCTTACCACCGGTTTCACCCACTATGCGCGGGTAAGACCTGTATTTACCCATATTGCGGCCAATGATTTCCCACATACTGTTAAACACGCCGGTAGAGCCTGTAAAATGAACGCCGGCAAAATCCCTGTGATTAAAACAAACATCACCTAATACAGGCCCGTCAACATATATGAGGTTGATCACACCATCAGGCAGGCCTGCCTCTTTAAGAATGCGCATGAACATTTGTGCAGCATATACCTGTGTATGGGCAGGCTTCCATACCACAACGTTGCCGCACATGGCGGCTGAGGCCGGAAGATTACCGCCAATAGCCGTAAAATTGAAAGGAGTTACGGCCAGTACAAACCCTTCCAGGGGCCTCCACTCCAGCCGGTTATGGGTACCTGGGGCGCTTACAGGCTGCTGGCTGTATATCTCATTCAGGTAGTGCACATTGAACCTCAGAAAATCTATTATTTCACAGGCACTGTCTATCTCGGCCTGGTACACATTTTTGCTTTGCCCCAGCATGGTGGTGCCGTTCATATAGCTGCGATATTTGGTAGCTATAAGATCTGCAGCTTTTAAAAAAATGCCGGCCCGGTTTTCCCAGCTAAGAGCAGCCCAGCTTTCTCTGGCTTTTAATGCAGCATCAATGGCTTGCTGCACATGCGTTTTATTCCCTTCATGAAAATAACCTAACACATGTTTGTGCTCATGGGGAGGACGTATCGCTGTTTTTTTACCGGTTGTTACTTCTTCCCCGCCAATGTACATAGGCACATCGATCACCTCAGATTTCAGATCAGCAAGGGTGTTTTGTAATATACGCCTTTCGGGGCTGCCGGGTGCATAATTCAGCACAGGCTCGTTAGGTGGCAATGGATAAGAAAAATTTCCTGTAGTCATAACCTGGAATATGTTTTTAAATCTTTCTGATTTTTTGTACAGTGAAAGGATTTACTGCTATATTCACAAAAGTATACGAACCCGCAAATAAAACAGTAAAAAATATTAAACCGTTGCTTTTTACATTTGAACGCGTCTGGCTAAGAAATTATTAAATAATCCGCTTCAGCAATGAGAATATACTACAGGGTGATATCACTGCTTTATCTGTTCAGCATCAGCTTTAATATACAGGCCCAGAAAAAGCTGCTTCACAGCGGCTGGCAGTTCAGAAAAGTGCAAACCGGTAAATGGTATGCGGCTACTGTTCCGGGAACGGTTCATACAGATCTGCTGGCCAACAGGCTTATTGCAGATCCTTATTACCGCGATAATGAAAAAAAGCTGCAATGGATCGGAACTACGGATTGGGAATATAAAACCAGCTTTGCCGCAGGTATGCAAATGATGAAAAAGAAACATGTAGCGCTGATATTTGACGGGCTGGACACTTATGCCGATGTGTATCTGAATAGCCAGCTCATTCTGTCTGCAAACAATATGTTCCGCCAATGGAGCGTGGATGTAAAAGCACTGTTAAAGCCTGTTAATACTTTGCATATTGTATTTCATTCAGCAAAAAACAAAGCCGATTCAATGGCAAAAGCGGCGCTGCCACTGGTTTTACCAGACAATCCCAGGGCATACGTACGCAAGGCCCAGTATCATTTTGGGTGGGACTGGGGACCTGTATTCATTACCAGCGGGATATGGAAGGATGTTTATATAAAAAGCTACGACACAAAGCCTGCGGAAAAGATCTACACACCACCACATAAAGTAGAATTAGTACAGGAAGCAGACAGCATCGGCCGTTCTTTTTATTTTAAAATTGATGGTAAGCCCGTGTATATGAAAGGGGCCAATTATATACCTTCAGAAGTTTTTTTACCGAGGCTGAAAAAAGAAGATTACAGGAAAATTATACTGGCCGCAAAAAATGCCAATATGAATATGCTGCGTATATGGGGCGGCGGTATTTATGAAGATGATGCGTTTTATGATCTATGTGATGAATATGGCATTTATGTATGGCAGGATTTTATGTTTGCGGGGGCGATGGTTCCCGGCGACGAAGATTTCATCAACAATGTACATGAGGAAGTAAAATACCAGATTGGCAGGCTACGCCACCATCCATGTATTGTAGCCTGGTGCGGCAATAACGAGATTGATGAGGCCTGGCACAACTGGGGCTGGCAAAAGCAGTTCCATTTATACGGGAAAGATTCAGCAAAAGTATGGCAGGATTACACGAGGCTGTTCCGGGATAGTATTGCAACCTGGGTAAGCCGTTATGATGGAGCAAGGCCTTATATCAGCACATCGCCGCTTAATGGCTGGGGACGTGCCCAAAGCTTTACTGAAGGCGATAGTCATTACTGGGGCGTATGGTGGGGATTGCAGGATATAGAAGTATTTGAAACCAAAACCGGGCGTTTCGTAAGCGAATATGGGATGCAGGCTATGCCCAATTACAGCACCCTGCAAAAGGTTACCAAACCTGAAGACCGCTTTTTATTCTCTGATATTATTAATGCCCACCAAAAAGCTAACGGCGGTTTTATGAAACTTAATACATATATACACAATTATTTTATGGACTCTACAAAAGCTAAAAAGCTTTCTGTAGCAGATTATACTTACATCAGCCAGTGTATGCAGTATTATGCTTTTAAAAATGCGATTGCCATACACAGAAGCAAAGCCCCGGTAAACATGGGCACCTTATTATGGCAGCTTAACGACTGCTGGCCTGTAAGCAGCTGGAGCATTACCGATTATAGCCGCAAGCCCAAAGCAGCCTGGTATGCAGTAAAGCAGGCATACCGCGATGATATGCTTCCAGAAAGAGATACGGTAAGGCCCATTCACCTGGAGCTGAAGCAACCTAAGCTTCTGCTTAAGTTTTTAGATAACAAACGTATCCGCATTACCAGCAATACAGACGCCTATTATGTGTACCTCTATTCGGAGGGCAAAGATTACTATTGGGATGATAATTATTTTAACCTGAAGGCAGGAGAAGAAAAGATCGTCACTTTACAGGAAGGCAGCTTTACCTCTAAAGAAAGAACAACCCTGAAGGTAAAATCGCTCGCGGATGTAAATTGAGAAGTCCGAAAGTCATAAAGTCCGGAAGTCCAAAGGTATAAGCTCCTATAAGCTTTTCAACCTTTAAACTCTCAAACTTATCAACTTTTAAACTTGTCCCTCCTTATCCGCCATCAGGTAGGCTTTGATAAAACCATCCAGCTCTCCGTCCATAACCGGCTGCACATTGCCTACTTCATAATCGGTACGGTGATCTTTGATCATTTTATACGGATGGAAAACGTAGCTACGTATCTGGCTTCCCCATTCTATCTTTTTCTTGTTTGCATTGGTAGCGTTCTTCAGCTCTTCGCGCTTGCGCAGCTCTTCTTCGTATAAACGGCTTTTCAGCATCTGCATGGCCTTTTCCCGGTTACCAAGCTGTGTGCGTTCGGTCTGGCAAATTACCACAATGCCTGTCGGTATATGTGTAAGCATTACTTTGGTTTCCACCTTATTTACGTTCTGTCCGCCGGCACCGCCGCTACGCGCTGTTTCCATTTTTACTTCGCTATCTTTTATTTCTATTTCGATAGTGTCGTCTATTAACGGGTATACAAATACCGACGCAAAAGAGGTATGTCTGCGGGCATTGCTGTCAAAAGGAGAAATACGCACCAGGCGGTGTACCCCGCTTTCAGCCTTTAAAAAGCCGTATGCAAAAGCCCCGTCAAACTGAAGGGTGGCTGTTTTAATACCGGCGCCATCTCCCCATTGCCAATCGAGCTCTGTAACTTTCCAGCCCTGCCTTTCACCATACATGCGGTACATGCGCGCTATCATTTCGGCCCAGTCCTGGCTTTCGGTGCCTCCTGCTCCTGAATTAATTTGCAGTACGGCAGGCAGCTCATCTTCCGGCTCATTCAATGTGCTTTTGAACTCTGCCTCATCCAACACCTGCAAAGCCTTATCATACGCTTCCTGCGTTTCCGCTTCAGTAGCATCCCCCTCTTTCCAAAACTCGAATAAAACAGCAAAATCCTCCACCGTAGTTACTGCCTCCTGGTACAGATGTACCCAGTACTCATTCACTTTTAATGTTTTAAGAATTTCAGTGGCACGCTTATTATCGTCCCAGAAACCGGGGCTTAAAGACAGCTGCTTATCCTGTTGTATTTTTTGCGTTCGGTTCTCAACGTCAAAGAAACCTCCTTATCCCGAGAACGCGGGACCGCATATCCTGTAATTTTTCCTGTGTCATAGGTGCAAATATAGAAGGATTATGATAAGATTTGGATAATGCGCCTATATTTGTTGCCGTATCAGCTGTCTGTACATTTATGAGATTCAATAGTCTATTATTTTTGGTATGTGTTGTTAAGTATCCTATTGTTATTATTGTATGAGCGCTACAGTACCCGATCATCAAAATATTTTAAGTAAATCTCCATTACTTATTAGCATTTTGGCTGCCATAGCCTTTTTTGTTACGTCCGTACTAATCATTGAACAGCGCAGGAACATCATCATCACCCACACCCGGCTGAAACTTTCTGCTGAAATGAAAAAGGTGAATGAGGAACTGAACCTGTTCTTTGGTGATATGTACAGCGGGCTCGCTGCCATTGGACGAATTATTGATAATAACGGGGAGGTGCGTGATTTTGAAGAAACAGCAAAAGAGGTGCTGAAGAATAATCCCAGGCTCTACAGCATATCGCTTATCCCCGGGGGCGTTATAAAATACACTTACCCTGAACATAATGAGGCTGCTTTAAATAAAAGTATTCTTCATACACGAGGTAAGGAAGAAATTTCCGGCGCGCTTGCAGCTTACCGTTCAAAAAAAATAAAAATTGCCGGGCCTTTTAAAAACTTCGCGAATGTGGAATGTATTGCAGCCAGGCTGCCCGTTTTTATAAATGGTAAATTCTGGGGGTTTTCTAGCGCAGTGATCAAACTTGAGGACCTGCTAAAAGCCACTGGCATTTCAGATTCGGTACCACTGAAATACCATTATAGCTTATCCTATATCAGCCACTTTAATCAAAAAGAGGTCTTTTTCCTGGGTAAAAAACCGGGCAAAAGGAACATAACTGTCGACGAAGACGTGCCCTACATTAACTGGCGGTTTTATGTTTTCATGAAAGAATCAGGGATATGGGTCATTCTGTTACCTGTCATTCTTTCCCTGCTGGGGTCGGTTATTACAGCCATTATACTCAAGAAAAAATTAGAAAAAACGCTGAGGCTGAAAATTCTTGTTTCCCAGAAAGACCGGCAGATTGCTGATGCTGAAAAAGAGTTTAAAGCCATTTTTGACAATGCCCCTGTTGGCTTTGCCATCATCGACGGTGAGACCCAAATTTTATCCAGTGCCAACAGTAAGTTCTTCAGCTTCTTTGGTTTGGAAGCCAATGCTTCGCAGGCGCCCGAAATGAATGAGCCCGTGAAAAATATGCTGGATACCATCATGCATCACGGACCGCACACTTCCGGCGGAGCTGTTGTTCCCCTGTCAGGCCAATATAAGTACACCAATAAAAAAGGAAAAGAGCTGTGGATATATTATAACCTTTTCACCCTCCCCTCAACTGCTGAAGAAAAAGAAAAATATGTTGTGATAGCAGAAGATGTTACAGAAAAACTGACGGCAGAACAAAAGCTAAAGGAATCCGAAAAAAAATACAGGTATTTATTTAATGAATCGCCCGTTGGTTTATGGGAAGAGGATTTCTCTGAAGTAGTAAAACTGCTTTCAGAAAACGGTATGATGGGTAAAACAGAGGAAGAAGTTGTTGAACATTTTACCAGGTTCCCCCACCTGATTCCCCGGTATGCCGGGTTAATAAAAATAAGATCCATCAATGATGAGTGCTTCAAGCAGTATAAATTAAATAACAAAGAAGAGTTATTACAGAATTTTGCCCGGTATATATTTCAGAAGAGATCGCTTCATGTGCTTAAGCATATTCTAGCGGCAATTTGCACCGGCAAGCATCAGTTCAGGTCTGAAACCAGATTTTACAATGCCGAAGGAACACTACAGGACTCTTACATTTCCTGGCAGGTGATTCCCGGCCATGAAAAGCATTACGATCAGGTTATTTTAACTACCGTAGATGTTACAGATCTGAAAAAATCGAAGGAAGATCTGAAAAAGTCTATGGAGATACTTGACTTCCAGAATAAAAGGCTTCTTGATTTTTCTTATATGGTATCACATAACTTAAGATCTCATACCAGCAACATCCAATCGTTAAGCGATCTTATATTATCTGCTCAATCGGAAGAAGAGAAAACCGAACTTCTATCACACCTGCATAAAGTTGTAAATATTTTGAGCAGTACCATTGAAGGATTGAATGACGTGGTAAATATCCATTCGGGCCTGAACCTGACACGGCAGGATATTATCTTAAAAGCGGTTGCAGACAGAATAATCAATATACTCAATGATAAAATAAAACAGAAAGATGCTATTATACTCAATAACATACCGAAAAACGTAACTATTTCTTATAATAAGGTATATATAGAAAGTATTTTACTAAATTTGATATCCAATAGCCTTAAATATTCTAAACCCGGCGTTTGCCCTTTAATAAGTATCACTTACAGCGAAAATGAATCTCGAAAACTACTTGCCATCAGTGATAATGGAATTGGTATTGATCTCGAAAAAAATGGTCATAAATTATTTGGGCTTTTTAAAACTTTTACACATGATCCCGACGCTAAAGGGGTTGGTCTTTATATCACAAAAAGGCAGATAGAGGCTATGGGAGGAAAAATCACAGTGGAAAGCACTGTGAATATAGGAACCACTTTTAAAATTTATTTTAATGATAAATAAGAAAAATGTGCTAGTAGTAGATGACGATCCTGTTTTTAAACTGATAGCGAGAAAATTGTTTGAAAGAAGTGGGGACGTATTTAATGTAAAGTTTGCAGATAACGGCCTGGACGCCCTTCAGCAGCTCAAAAACAGAATAGATAATAATGAAGCACCGATGCCTGATATCATTCTTTTAGATATTGAAATGCCAATAATGAACGGCTGGGGCTTTATGGATGAATTTATACAATTGCCTGCTGAAAAAACAAAAGACATTGTAGTGTACACGGTAAGCTCTTCCATAGCACAGGAAGACAAGAACAAAACCGCATCCTACCCCCAGATCAAAGCATATATTACAAAGCCCCTCACTCTTGATATTATCAAAAATATTGCAGAAGCATCATAATTGCGCTTTTTCAGTCCGCCTTAATAAGGCGGCAAACATAGTATCTGCTTTCTTGTGGTATCCCTTTAAAGCTTTCTGCAGCACCAGCAGCATACCCATTGCCTGTAGTGCTTCTACCTGCAGTTCATTTTCTTTTTTAAATACAGAACAGGTAATGTAAAGCAGATAACCTCCCGGTTTTAAATACCGGATGGCATTAGTTGTAATCGCTGTCTGCAGCGCGGCGTATTCATCTATACGGGTTTCTTTAAAAAAAGAAAGCTGCTCCGGAGTACGGGCCCACGTACCGCTGCCGCTGCATGGCACATCGGCAATAATCAGATCAAAACAGCCGTTGGGCGAAGCTGTTGCCGTATCTGCAACAAAAGCATTATAATTTTTTATGCCGGCCTCTGCAAAACGCTTTTTTAAATTAAAAATGATGGAAGGCCGGACATCGGATACCGTTAGTAAGATATGCGGGTAAATATCTTTAACCAGTATAGATTTTCCGCCACTTGCTGCACAACAATCCCAAACAGCCATTGCTGAGGGGAAATCAGGGGCGCCGGTCCCGCCCTTTTCTAAAAACATTCCCGTTTCCTGTGAACTCAGGTCCTGTACCACCGCCTCTTTATTCAGTGTTATGATATGGTTTATCCTGGTGCTGTTAGGCATACGAACCGTTTTACCGGTTATTTCAACATCAATATTTGCCGATAAAAGCTTAACTTTTACCACTTGCTCATAGCCGGGCCTTATACGCAAAAAAAGATCAGGCTGAATAAGATGGGAGCGTTCAAATGCGGCCCTGTCAATACCTGTACTTACATCACTTTTGAAAGGGAATATGGCTTCGGGCTCTTCTACCGGTAAATCACAGGCAGTAAAAAAGTCTGCCCACTCCTCCGGCCATGATTCTTTTGAAAGCTGGTAACCTTTAATCACTTTTTGTTCTGTAGAAAGCCGGGGGTATGATTTTCCCAGCCGGAAGAAACAATAGCACAATGCTGTTATTTCCCGGCGGTCTTTACTCCCGAACTTTTTGTGAGCAGAAAAATATTTTTTAATAAAATGAGCAAACGGAGGTTCTCCTTTATACAGCTCAATAATTGAAAGAGCCGTATTAAGATGAGATCGGAAACGGTTGATATAAGGTATTGAAAAGCGAAGATGCTGCATCCTGATATTGTTATAAAAAATGGCCCGTGCAAAACACGAACCAATATAAAAAATCTGATGATACTTATATTGCAGTACAAAAACCCCGCAATGCCTGCAAAGTTGTTGATCGCCGCACTAAAGCAGTTTACAAATTATAGCTCCAGTAGTGTTTTTACAGGATCCTTTTGAACCAGCAGGAGCGCAGGATTTTCCAGCAATTCCTTTACACGTACCAGGAAGCTAACCGATTCGCGGCCATCAACAATGCGGTGATCATAGCTTAAAGCCACGTACATCATAGGGCGAATAACCACCTGGCCGTTGACAGCCACAGGACGCTGGATAATATTGTGCATACCCAATATAGCACTTTGAGGTATATTGATGATGGGTGTGCTTAACATGGAGCCAAATATACCCCCGTTTGTAATGGTGAATGTTCCCCCGGTAAGATCATCAGCTGTAAGCTTACTATTCTTGGCTTTAGTAGCCAGCTCCACCACTGCTTTTTCGATTTCAGCCATACCAAGGCTTTCTACATTGCGGATCACGGGTACGGTAAGGCCGCGCGGAGTACTCACAGCGATACTTATATCCGCATAATCATGATACAGTATCTGATCTCCGTCGATATAGGCATTTACACTCGGCCATTCGCTTAATGCAATGGCGCAGGCTTTAGCAAAGAAACTCATAAAGCCCAGCCCCACACCATGCACTTCCTTAAACTTATCTTTATATTTAGCCCTTATATCCATTACAGGCTGCATATCTACTTCGTTAAAAGTAGTAAGCATCGCCGTTGTATTTTTAGCTTCTACCAGCCTGCGGCTGATGGTTTTGCGCAGGTTGGTCATTTTTTCCGGACGCTGGTTGCGGGTAAACAGCTCACCGCCATCAAACGCTTTTTTACCAGGGCTGGCCAAAGCCGCCAGTACATCGTCTTTTATAATCTTTCCAGAAAAGCCCGACGGTGTAACAGTTTTAGGGTCTACTTTTTTATCGGCGATTATTGCGGAAGCAACCGGGGTGGCTTTAACATCGGCAGTTGCGGGTTTTGAAGTCACTATTTTCTCTGCGGGTGCTTCGGGAGCTGCTGTTTCAGCCACAGGTTTGGAAGGCTTACCCGTAGTTTCTTTTATAACAGCAATAGTATCACCTATTTTCAGGGTATCGCCTTCGGCAACAGCCGTTTCTAATATACCCGCTACTTCTGCATTTACTTCAAAAGTAGCTTTTTCGCTCTCCAGCTCTGCTACTACTTCATCACGCTCCACGTATTCTCCTGATTTTTTCCCCCATTTCAGCAAGGTAACCTCGCCAATAGATTCTCCTACGGCAGGTATGGTTACCAGCACTTCTTTACCCGTAGGCTTTAAGGGTTCCTTATCCGGTGCAGGAGCGCTGACCGTTACAGGTGCCGCGGCTTCTTTTATATCATTTGTACCTGAGCCAGTGGCGCTTGCCGGCCTGGTGGCAGTATCGTCTATTTGGGCTATTACATCTCCTATATTTATAGAATCACCTTCATTTACACTTGTAGAAAGCACGCCTGCTTTTTCTGCATTTACTTCAAAAGTAGCTTTTTCGCTTTCCAGCTCTGCAATCACTTCATCCCGCTCAACGTAATCTCCTGTTTTCTTCACCCATTTCAATAAGGTTACTTCACTTATCGATTCTCCAACTGCAGGCACTTTGATATCAACAGACATAAATAATATGATTTTGTAGTATAGACGGCAAATTACGTAAAAAATGACAAAACAGAGATAACAGAATATCAAACTTACTTCCTGCTTTTAATCTCTTCAAGCAATGCAACCAGCTCTTTGGCGTTGGCAGGATAGCGCGCCGCAAGATTGTTTTCCCTGAAGGGTCTTTCAAGATCATACAGCTATGCATGGGAATATTTAAACCGTATACCATTTGCTGCCAGGGGCGTTTGATTTTTGATATCATGTACCAGTTAAGGCCACCATATCCCCGCCTCGGCCTTAGTAAGGCAGCCTCTTTGATTTTATGACACGAGGCAGGAAAAAACCTCCGAACAGGAGTAATGTAACTATTGAAATTCTTTTCATCAGCTACGTAAAATAGTAATAATTTTGGTAAATAGTTTATGAGATGTTTTTGCCGGTTCAGCACGTTGACGATGCCTGTATCAATACTATACCACAAATTAGGGATTAGTTACTACTTATCCTTCAATTACCTTTGGTTACAAGATGAGTAGTCTGCCAATTAAAATTATTGTTTTTGATGATAATGCCTACCGTAGAGAAAGCCTCTGTATGCTTATCAATTCCTCCCCTAAAATGACTTGTGCAGGGACTTTTTTTGATTGCAGCAATGTAATTGCCGATGTCAGGAAAACAGCACCCGATGTGGTATTGATGGATATTGATATGCCCAATGTAAATGGTATTGAAGGAGTAAAACTGATACGCCTGAATTTTCCGAAAGTGCAGGTATTGATGCAAACTGTTTTTGAAGATGATGATAAAATATTTGCCTCCATCTGCGCCGGAGCCTCGGGCTATATTTTAAAAAAATCAACACCGGCACAACTGCTGCAGGCGGTAGAAGATGTTTACAACGGGGATGCTGCAATGACAGCCTCTATTGCGCGGAAAGTACTGACGGCTTTTCAGAAAAACGTGTTTTACGAAAACAACCAGGAGATATCTTTAACGCCCCGCGAAAAAGAAGTTTTAGGTTTCCTGGTAAAAGGATATAGCCATAAAATGGTAGCATCGGCCTGCAGCCTCAGCATTCATACCATTAATACACATATCAAAAAGATATACGAAAAATTACAGGTAAACTCGGTGGCAGAAGCAGTGGTAAAAGCATTGAATCAAAAGCTGATATAAATATCTCATGTTTAGTTTTGAATATAAGAGGGCGGAATTTCTATTCCGCCCGATTGTTAAGCTTCCATATACTGTATGTAATATCTGTATTAAATCGTGAATGCTGTATTTACAATTTCTTCCTGTTCTGCTTTATGCACTTTCATAAATCCGGATGCCGTAGAGGCGCTGGGCCTGCGGCTGATGATGCCATAATTGATATGCTTCAGGTTCATTTGCAGGAACGAAGCGGCTCCCATATTCAGCGGTTCTTCCTGCACCCAGTACCAGACTGCATTTTTATATTTGCTGTACAGCGCCTCAAGCTGTTTGCCGGGCAGCGGGTATATTTGCTCTAATCTAACAACAGCCACATCTTTACGGCTTTCCTTTTGCTGCCTTTCTAACAGGTCGTAGTATACTTTTCCGCTGCAGAACAATACCTTTTTAACATCTGCTGCACTAACATAAGCATCATCAATCACTTCTTTAAATGAACCTGTTAAAAACTCACTTTTTGCAGAATAAGTACCCGGATGACGCAAATTAGCCTTAGGAGCAAAGTTAACCAGCGGCTTTCTGAAGGGCCATGCAAGCTGCCTTCTTAACGCATGAAAATAGTTGGAAGCTGTAGTGATATTGGTTACCACAATATTCAGCTCGGCACAGGCAACCAGGAATCTTTCCATGCGGGCACTGCTGTGCTCCGGCCCCTGCCCTTCATAACCATGCGGCAGCAGCATTACCAACCCATTCATCCTGTTCCATTTTTGCTCGGCCCCGGTTATAAACTGGTCAATGATCGTTTGGGCACCATTAACAAAGTCTCCAAACTGCGCTTCCCACAGCACCAAAGCATTAGGGGTAGCCAAGGCGTACCCGTATTCAAAACCCAACACAGCGTTTTCGCTGAGCAAAGAATTGAACATCCTTATCTTACCCTCAGCCCCGGGTACATTCGCTAAACGATTATGGGGCGTATCGTTTATCTCATCTCTGAGAATACAATGGCGGGAGCTGAAAGTACCCCGGCCAACATCCTGACCACTCATTCTTACATCAGCGCCATCCAGCATAACGGACCCAAATGCCATTAATTCGGCAGTGGCCCAATCTATTTTACCTTCTTCATTAAATAATTTCACCTTATCCTTTAAAAGCTTATCCACTTTTTTCAGGGGAGTAAATCCTTCGGGGATGGCCATTATGGCGTTGAAAACAGTATTAAAGCTTTCTTCTGTAACTGCTGTAACGGGACTTTTATCAAAATCTTCGGGGATCGCTTTTCTTAATTTCTTCCATAAAAGCTCGGGAGCCTGGTATTTGTAGGGGAGTGGTTTCTGCTTTACTTCGTCCAGCCTGTCCTGTAAGTCTGCCCAAAACTTCGTTTCCATTTCTTTAGCCAGTTCCTTGGCATCTTCTTCTCCATTATCCAGCAAATATTTTACATAAACCTCGCGTGGATTAGGATGCTTATCTATCAGTGCGTACATAGCCGGCTGGGTAAACTTGGGATCGTCACCTTCGTTATGGCCATGCCTGCGGTAACATACCATATCTATAAATACGTCATCGTGAAAAGTACTCCTGTAACGTGCCGCTATTTCAGCGCATTTCACTACTGCTTCCGGATCATCACCATTTACGTGAAATACCGGGCTTTGAGTCATTGCTGCAAGCGAGGTGCAATAGTTGGCACTGCGCGCGTCAGAAAAGTCAGTAGTGAACCCGATCTGGTTATTAATAATGAAATGAATAGTTCCGCCTACCATATATCCCGGTAGCTTCGACATCTGCAACAGCTCATATACAATACCCTGCCCGGCTATAGCCGCATCGCCATGTATTAATACAGGCAATACTTTATCATACCGCTCATCATGGATATTATTAGCGCTGCTCCTTGCAAAACCTAGCACAACGGGATCTACTGCTTCCAGGTGCGACGGGTTGGGCATTAATTTTAAATGCACGGCGTTGCCACCAGCTGTTTCTACTTCGCTGCCAAAACCCAGGTGATACTTTACATCACCGCTGCCCATTGTCTGGTTAATTTCACCGGTGCCCTCAAATTCGCTAAAGATCTGCTCATATGTTTTGCCAAGGATATTGGCCAGGATATTCAACCGCCCCCGGTGTGCCATGCCAATCACTACTTCCTTTACATCCAGCTCGGCAGATTTATTTATTATGGCATCCAGCGCTGCAATAGTGGTTTCCCCACCTTCCAGTGAGAACCTTTTCTGCCCTACATATTTTGTATGCAGGAACTTTTCAAATATTACGCCCTGGTTCAGTTTCTCCAGTATCCGTTTTTGTTGCGCCAAAGGCAGCGGACCGGAAAAATTTTTCTCAATCTCGTTGGTGATCCAGTCGACCCTTTTCTGATCGCTGATATATTTAAACTCAACACCGATATGACCGGCGTACCATTTTTGGAGGTGTGTGAAAATATTTCTAAGCGTTGTAGTTCCTAACCCTATAAGGCTGCCCGCTTCAAATTCAGTATCCAGGTCTGCTTCGCTAAGCCCATAAAAAGAAAGCTCTACATTGGCGCCCCGGTCTTTACGTTTTTTGATCGGGTTGGTATTGGCCAGCAAATGCCCTTTATTTCTGTAACCCAAAATAAGCCGGTATACTGCAAGCTCTTTTTTCCAGTTATTGACCTTACCTGCAGATGCCTGTGCCATAACCCCATTCGCGGGTGCTGCGGTTCCGTTTTTTGCGCCCAGCCCGCTTCCGACAGCAAAATCAAAACCCTCAAAAAATTTTCGGAATTCCTGGTCTACGTTTTCGGGGTTGGTTACAAACTCGTGATACATACTTTCAATAAATTCAGGAGACGAGCTTGTGATATAGGAAAAATCTTTCATTATAAATGAATCGTTAATATATAAAAAATATCTTTAATCTTAAAGGCAGAAAGGTAACAAAGAGATAAGTTTTCATTACAACCTGCGAAATTAAGATATAATTTGAATCAGGCACAATAAAGATGCCATATAAAGCGTTAAAACACAAAGAATTTAAACACTGCCCGGTTGGTGCTCACAAAAAAATAAAAAAGTTCTGTATTATAGAACGAAATTCAAAAAAAACACTTACCTTTGCCGTCCTAAAATCAGAAACAGATGGCCAATCATAAAGCTACAAAGAAAGATGCACGTCAGGCTGCAAAACGTCGTGACAGGAACAGGTATTATGGTAAAACTACACGTAATGCAATCAGGGACCTGAGGGCTGCCAGTAGTACGGAAGCATCTGAAAAATTATCTTCTGTTGAAAGCATGATTGATAAATTAGCCAAACGTGGTGTTATTCATCGTAATAAAGCCGCTAACTTAAAAAGCAAGCTCGCTAAAAAGATCAACGCGGAGACTGCTAAATAATCAATTCAACTACAATATTCTTTTACAAAGGAAGGCTTTTGCCTTCCTTTGTGCGTTATGCAGTATCAGTATTTATACAGAAGCTGCTTCAATAGCTAATTTTACACTACCTTTTTCCAGTAACAGCTGTCTGGCTTTATCGTAATCGGTTATACCGGTACGTTCCATTATCATCCTGGTGCCCCGGTCTATTAATTTATCGTTCGTAAGCTGCATATTGACCATACGGTTGCCTTCTACCCTGCCCAGCTGTATCATCACAGTGGTGGAGATCATGTTCAGCACCAGCTTTTGAGCAGTACCGCTTTTCATTCGGGTGCTGCCTGTAACAAATTCCGGCCCAACAATTACTTCTACCGGATGCTCCGACACGCTGCTGATGTCAGCATGAGGGTTACAGGAGATACTGCCGGTTGTGATACCGTTTTCGCTGCAATGCTTTAGTGCGCCAATTACATAAGGAGTAGTGCCGCTGGCCGCTACGCCTACCACTACATCTTTTTCATTAATATCATGTTGCTTTAAGTCGAGCCACCCCTGCTCTTCATCATCTTCGGCATTTTCGACAGGCGTGGTAATAGCTTTGTTTCCCCCGGCGATGACTCCAATCACAACACCGGCGGGCATCCCGTACGTTGGCGGAATTTCGCTGGCATCTAAAATACCTAAACGCCCGCTCGTACCGGCACCTATATAAAACAACCGCCCGCCCGAAAGCATTCTTTCTACTATCGCATCCACCAGGTTTTCGATCTGAGGCAGTACGGCGGCCACTGCAACAGGCACTGTTTGATCTTCTTTATTTATAGAGACCAGGAGCTCTTTTATGCTCATTTTATCCAGATCGTTGTACCGGCTGGGTTGTTCAGTTACTTTTTCAATCATACTAAGAATGGTTTTTTAGACTTATTTAGCAGCAATGCTGTTATCTGTTTCGCTTTTATGAAACTCAATCAGGCCTTTCATTGGTTTTTGTAAAATTCTCCCCAACTCAAAATTGTACACAGCACAAAGCTCTTTTATAACATCTTTAAAAGCAAAAGCTACACCACCTACAAAGTTGACAGGATATTTCCAGGTTTCATTATATTTTATAAGGTGGGTGAAAAAGAAGTCGTTCAAACCATCCTCAATAATATTCTCGATCATGTAATGACCGCGGTTCTCTGCCAGGAACCTGGCAAAAGATGCCAGGTACCTGTTAGGTAAAGGCTTTTTATACACATTCTCAAGTATCTCTGCGGCATTGGTAACATATACGGCATCAAAGCGCGCCCGAAGGTCTTCATCAAATGTATTGTATAAATAATATTGAAGCACTTTTTTACCCAGGTAAGCGCCACTGCCTTCATCACCTAATGCGTAGCCCAAACCGGGACTGCTCTTTTTCAATTTTTTACCGTCAAAAAAACAGCTGCTCGACCCGGTTCCTAAAATACAGGCAATTCCTTTAGTTCTTCCGCACAGCCCTATGGCCGCTCCTTCCACATCATCGGTAACAGCTACCTTCGCTGCAGAAAAAACCTTTTTTAAGGCATTTCGCACCAGCCTTTTATTGGCGGGGTTTAAACAGCCGGTTCCATAAAAATAGATTTCATCTACGTGTGTGTTTTTTAAAGCAGGTAATAAATCTTCTGCCAGTAGTCCGGCGATTTGCTCACCATTTAAAAAATACGGGCTGATACCCGGTGTATACACTGATTTGGCTTTACCGTTATACAAGAGACTCCATTCGGTTTTAGTAGATCCGGCATCAGCAACTAATATTGTTTTCGGCATTAGTGTCGGGAATTTAGAAAATAATATGCTAATATAAGTATCAATACCATTGGAACCATAACTGAGTGCCTAACATTTTTGAGGATGTATACTTACCAAAGAGGAGGGCGGAGCATACACAGCGTATTCTAAGATCCGCATCCAACAAAAAAAATTCGGTGTATGTCTGTGGTTGCTGAACAAAAATCGGGGGCAATCCGAATACCTGTATCGCTCACAGTATACAGAAGATCACAGAAGTATTTGGTGTATTCTCAGTGAATAACGCTGTGAACCCCTTTGATCTTTAAAAATGTTATCTCTTCCCCAATATAGGTTCAGACAATTTTATCTATTTTGCAGCCTTATTCTACACAATGATGAACAGGAAATTTGAGGTTTGGCTTCCGCTGATATTTGCTATTATAATGATTATAGGTATGTACGTTGGCTATCGTTTTGCAACAGGGCAACCTAATAAAAAAATATTCAAGAAAGATCAGTCTACCGCTTTACAGGAAGCACTGGATATTATAAAAACGCGTTATGTTGATTCTGTACAGATCGACACACTTGAAGAGAATGCCATCCGTGAAATGATGAGCGAACTGGACCCTCACTCGGTATATATTCCCGCGGCTGAGCTGCAACTGGAAAACGACAGGCTTTCCGGCAGCTTTGGCGGCATTGGCATTGAATTTAACCAGATCCGGGATACCGTAAATGTGACTTATGTATTTAGCGGAGGACCCGGCGAAAAAGCAGGCCTCTTTATAGGAGACCAGATCATAAAAGCAGATGGCCGGAACCTGACAGGAAACGACTGTACCACCTCTAAAATAATGAATGCGATCCGGGGAGAGAAAGGCGCTGTAGTAAAACTGGATATTATCAGAAACGGTAAGGATATCGTATTGAACGTAAAGAGAGACAATATCCCCACCCCTTCTGTTTCCGCAGCATATATGATCGACAGCATTACAGGATTCATAAGGCTGGGCACTTTTACCAATACCACTTACCGCGAGTTTATGGAAACAATGGAAAACCTGAAAGAGAAAGGTATGAGGCAGCTGATATTTGACCTGCGAAGCAATGGCGGCGGATATATGGACCAGGCCATTGAAATCGCAGATGAATTCTTAAGTGGCGACAAGCTGATTGTATATACGCAGGGGATCAACAGCCCTAAAACGGAATACAGGTGCAAAAGGCCGGGAATATTTGAAAACGGCAAACTTACAGTACTGGTAGATGAGCTGAGTGCAAGCGCAAGCGAAATTGTGGCAGGCGCATTGCAGGACTGGGACAGGGCCACTATTATCGGGCGCCGTACTTTTGGTAAAGGATTGGTGCAGGAACCGTTCTTATTAAGTGATGGCTCGGCTATGAGACTTACTATAGCCCGATACTATACGCCTATCGGCAGAAGCATTCAAAAACCCTATACAGGTGATAAAAAAGTGTATATGGACGAAGTATGGAACCGCTATTCAACAGGACAGCTTTATTATGCAGACAGCAACAAGATCAGCAACGGTAAAACCTTCAAAACAAAAGGAGGAAGAACGGTGTATGGCGGTGGAGGTATTATGCCGGATGTTTTTGTAGGGCTTGACACCTCTAATTATTCAAGAGAGATCAACAAAATCTTCTTGAACGGCTCTTTCAATGACTTTATATTTCATTACTACCTCGATAACAAAAAAATTTTAGACCCTTATCCCAATCCACAGGTATATACCCATGAGTTTGACCCATCCAAAGAAATGTGGAACAGGTTCACCCACTGGGTAGAGAAAGACTCCATTAACCTTTCGGGTCTTCCGGCGTTCGAAAAACAAAGAGTTGAAGATCGTATGGAAGCCCAGCTGGCACGGTTTAAATGGCGCGACTCGGGCTTTTACCAGGTAATGAACACCAAAGATCCGGTGGTAATCGCTGCTTTAAAGGAGTTGAAAAAATAGGAAGAGGTTTGGAATAGAACATTATAACTTTATAATGTTTAAATTCTTTTCCTATCACGTGCAGGTATACCAGCCTGTAAAATCAATGCTCATAACAGGTGAAGCATCTTCTTATGCAGGCTTTTAAACCGGTAGCCTACAGTAAGCAGGATATTTGATTTAGGCTGTTTCAGGTTACGGCTATCTACATGAGCTATCAGTTCTTCCCAGCTGGAATTAATGTACGCATAAGCATTATTCCCGTTGTAACCGCCTATAACCCTGGCGTCTATATTAAGAGCGCTTCTCAAACGTTTATTTCTGCCAGTTCCAACCTCCTTAACTCCTCCTCCTCCCAGGGCCAGGGACGGAGAGAGGCACCAACTTTTTCTAAAAACAAAAGTATAGTTATAGCCCAGGCTGCCGGTCAAAGAAATCCATTCTTTATCGGGCAGCAATAATTTAGCTTTTGTAGTATCCGCAACAGGCAAAGGATGATCGAGTATATTGATTTTCTGCCATTGCGGATTCAGTTTATAAAAGACTGCCCCGGCGTTTTTGGCTTGCTTTTCAGAAAAGAAAAAAGCAGTCCGGCTTGAGAAGCGCTCCCGGTTGGTATACCAATAAATATCACAGCCCAGCCTTGAGAACCGTGCATTTTGAAAAGGCTGATATCCCCTATGGGACTGTTGCGGGATTAAAAGGCCGTTATACGAATCATAATATGGATGCACTATCATTGTTTTCACCCTGAAGGTAAACTCAAGCGATGTGTATTTGAATTTTGTTTTATCATCCAGATAGGTATGAGGCAGCGCCCATGAGTAAACGGCCGAAAGCCAGTTGTAGCTTAAGAAAACGCCATTATAAAAATTACTGTTGGCCACAAGATTAAAGCTTTGGCGGTATTTACCTCTTGAGCTGAAGCTAAGTGCCGATGTGTACTTCCCTGCAAATATTTCAACTGTATTTGGCTTTTCGAATTGCTGGATATAGGCCGTATCCACAGCATCCTGTCCTGCTAAAGGCAGCCATGTAAAAAGGCATATTATAATCGGGCCATATTTTATAGCTGTATTCAATTTACAGGTATCGAAACGATTATTTAGACAGCCTATAGGTGAGCCCAAGGCTCATCGCCATGCCGTGCGGGTTTATATCAAGATCATCAAAAGAAAGTTTATAACTTTTCAAGCCAGCCTCAACCTTACCGGAAATTCTATTTTTAATATTTATAAGCACACCAACCCCGGCATAACCGTAAAACCCACCCTCTCTTATATGGTAAAAAGGCTGACCAGGTACATCTGACTTATTATAATTTAATATAGTGAGCCCCTGAGATAAGTGTACAAAAAAATGTACCGGCCGCTGCCTGGTAAGCCTTATATACTGGCTCAGGTAAGTGGGAATTAACAACAGGTTATTGATTTCCCAGCCATTATCCGGATGAGTGGGCGTATAGGCAAAACCAGTTGCAATACTCACATCAATTCTATCAGACAATGGCCTGCTTATTTCAATGGTTGCACCGGGAAAATGATCACCGTGTGTACTATATAAATCATCCAGATTAAATGTAAGAGAATGCTTACCTGTGGTTTGAGCCCAAAGTAAAGGATTAATACAAAAAAACAGGATCGTTGTAAAAATAGCTGCAAAGCAGTGGCTGCTGCAAAAAATTTTCATTGCAAAATATTTAAACGGCGAAACAGTGGCTACTCGCTCAGGTTATCCTTTCTCAAAAAACTCCTTTAGTTCTTTTGCATCACCCGGCTGCATTTTACCTCCCAGAATCAGCCTTACCTGCCTGCGGCGCAATGCACCATTATACAGTACATCATCTTCCGCTGTTTCCGGCTCTAAAGGCGGAGCGGGAGTTGGCCGGCCATTTTCATCTAATGCTACAAATGTGTAATAAGCAGTATTGCTCTGATATTTATGCTGCTTCACCAGATCTTCTCCCCATACCTTTAAAAAAACCTCCATTGATGAATTAAAAGCCCTGGTTACGCGTGCTTCAATATGTACCGCGTTTCCCAGTTTTATAGCGTTTTCAAAAGAAAGGTTATCTACAGAAGCTGTAACCACTGCAGCATGAGCATGTTTTTGTGCAGAAAGCGCCGCAGCAATATCCATCCAGTACATTAACCGCCCTCCCATCAGGTTACCATATACATTAGTATCGTTGGGTAATACAAGCTCTGTCATTACGATCAAACTATCTGCAGGTTTCTTCACCATATGTATCTTTTTTTGCAAATGTAGCCGCAAATTGCAGATTTTGATAACCTATCAATAATAACAGCACATTTAGGCAGGGAGCCCTGAGGACGGGATAATGCCGGTTGAATATAATTAATACGAGTTTAAACAGCTATCACACCCGCCTGCCCGCATGCGGATCAGGCATTCTGGCCCGTATACTGGTATACAGTATTAACAGGATTATTTTCTGGTGCCTCAGGTAATTGGCAGGTTACTTTTGTACAGTAAGCCGGTTTTCGATCAGCCGGTTATTATATTGCTGTACAAATGCTTTCAGCCTCCGGTGCAGCGCTTTTGCCGTATCTGCTCCCGGCCCGCCGGAAATATTATTTTTAAACAAGGGATCGGCCTTATAATTATACAGTTCCTTGATTTTATCATTGTCAGCAAACAGTGCATAATCGCCCTGGAACCACCGGTAACCACCCGAATACTGAAAGGCAAATGCTTGCGCTGCCTGCGTTGTATCGAGCACATTATTTCCATAGGCAAAAAAAGGCTTGTTATATTTCAGGTACCCTAACACAGTTGGCATAATATCTATTTGCTGAATAATACCCTGGCTGATGCCCTGCATCGTACTATCGCCCGGCGCATAAAGAATAATAGGTATCGCTATATCTCCCCAAGGCGTCTGATACTCCTTATGATAGGTAACCGTTGCATGATCGGCGCTGATAACAAATAAGGTATTATTAAACCATGGCGCTGTTTTAGCTTTATCGAAGAACTTTCTCAGAGCCATATCTGTATATCCGATGCACTCATATACCGGTAATGGTCCTTTCCTGAAACTGTTTTTATACTGCTCCGGCACTTTGAACGGATGGTGCGATGAAACTGAAAAAATAGTGCTGAAGAACGGCTGGGAAAAAGTGGTAAGCTTTTGTTCAAAAAAACGGAAAAACGGCTCATCCCATATTCCCCATATACCGTCATACTCGTTATCATTATTAAACTCCGTTTTCCCGTAATAATGCTCTATTCCCAGCAGCCTGGTAATGGCAGTGAAGCCCATAGAACCATTAGGGGCACCATGAAAGAAAGACGTATGATATCCTTCATCCCTCAAAACATGGGCCAGGCCGCTAATACTGTCAGATACATAGGGAGTAAGCACAAAAGGGTTAACGCCACTTGGAATACTGGCGATGCAGGAAGGTATGGCATCAATTGACTTGCGGCCATTAGCAAAAGAGTTCCAGTAAATCTTACTATGTCCGGCGAGCGAATCGATAAAAGGCGTAAATCCTGTATAAGTACCCCCGTCAAGGGCCTTATTATAAAAGCCCACGGCTTCCTTCCCGAAGCTCTCCAGTAAAATCAGCACTACATTCTTTTTTTGAAAAATATTATCCGGGGCTGGATAATGTACGGGACTGTAAATCTGCTCCAGCTCATTTTCGGTATAGTAAGATACTTTTTTCAGCACCTGCACGCTCATAGTTCTGAGAAACGTAAACGGTGTATTCAGCACCAGGTAGATTTCGTTAGGATTATCTACGTAATCGCCGGCATTGCTGATGGTGATAGGCCGGGTACTATGTTTATAGTCTCCACGTATACCACCCACAGCCAAAAAAACAGCCAGTAATAAAACCACAATAGCCGTTACATAATACCGGGCTTTGGAATAACCCTGTACCGCCACGGCAATAACACGGTTGTATAGAAGTACCATCAGCCCCGTTAATGCCAGAAATATCAATGCTACATACCAGTAATCTACGAGAAAATGACGGGCAAGCTGACCGCCGTTTTCTTCGTTCCCGAATTCTTTAAATACCATAAACGTAGTTCGGCGAAGCGTAAACCGGTAATAAATAAAATCAATACATGCCAGCAGCAGCGCTATAATATTACATACAAAAAACGTGATCTTAACCGTCAGCCTGTAACCTTTACTATTGCGCCACAAAACGGGGAACGGGAGCAACATCATAACAAGGGGCAACGCATTGTAATAAAACAGGGCAGCAATATCAAAGCGAAGCCCCCCTTTCAATATCCTCGCCCATGCCCCTGCGCCTATCCGGGGAAATAAAGAATGGTTTAATCCCCAAAAAATAAACCGGCAGGCAAAAAACAAAAGCAACACTATCAGCAGCCTGTACACAATGGCCAGGTAATAATTTATTTTTAGCTTCATAAAGGGAAAATGGTGCGAAAATAATTATTTCTTAATAAAAGAGATAACATAGTGCATTGCATGCAGTTATCGCGGCGTACAAAACCAGGGCAGTTAGACCGGCATACCTCTCGTTGTGGTACTTGTAAAAAGTAAAATCTTATATATTCTATACGATAAGGTTGCATTAATTTTCGCCTGCGGCTCCTGTCCAAACACATCATAAGAGCTGTGGCAGGAACACTATTTTGGAACTTAGTCCGGGACACAGACGTTTATACTGCCGTGCTTTTCTTATATTTGCGACCCCTGTCAAATTGTCGGCTATTTAAGATAGCACTGTTTTTGAAGACAGGAACTTCATAAAAGCAGATTTTAATTTTAATACAATATCATGTTCGGTTTTTTATCAAAAATTTTTGGCGGAAGCAAATCTGAAAAAGATACCCGGAAGCTTCAGCCGGTTGTTGAAAAAGTAAATAGTTATTTCGCTCAATATCAATCATTAACCAATGACGAACTGCGTAATAAAACGCAGGAATTCAGGCAACGTATCAAAGAGCATCTTACTAAAATTGATGAAGAAATCAATGCGCTGAATGAGAAAGCAGAAACCTTATCTCATGATGCGCTGATAGAAAAAGACAATATTTACAAGCAGGTAGATGAACTGAAAAAAGACAGGGATCAGGAAATTGAAAAAGTGCTGGAAGAAATAATGCCCGAAGCTTTTGCTGTTATAAAAGAAACAGCAAAGAGGTTTAAGGAAAATGAAAACATCGCCTCGAAAGCTACCGACCTCGACAGGGAACTGAGCGTAAAAGCCGAATATATTACTATTGACGGGGATAACGCCATTTATAATAATACATGGACTGCCGCGGGCGGTAAAGTAACGTGGAACATGGTGCACTACGATGTACAGTTAATTGGGGGCGCCGTATTGCACAGTGGCAAAATTGCCGAAATGGCAACGGGTGAAGGTAAAACCCTGGTATCTACCCTACCCGCTTATCTTAATGCGCTGGCTGGCGAAGGGGTGCATATTGTAACGGTGAACGATTACCTGGCCCGTCGTGACCAGGAATGGAACGGCCCTATATTTGAATGGCTGGGCCTGCGCGTGGACTGTATAGACAAGCATCAGCCTAACACTGCAGCAAGAAGAAATGCCTATATGGCGGATATTACTTACGGTACCAACAATGAGTTTGGTTTCGACTACCTGCGTGATAACATGGTTCATACTGCCGATGAAATGGTACAGCGCAAACACCATTTTGCCATGGTAGATGAGGTAGATAGTGTATTGATAGACGATGCGCGTACACCGCTTATCATCAGCGGGCCGGTAGATAAGGCAGATGACCAGCAATACCATATACACCAACCACGTGTGCAGCAGCTGTTCCAGGAACAGGAAAGAATAGTAAGGCGTGAGCTGAACGAAGCTAAAAGACTGATCGAAAAAGGCGAAGACGACCCCAAAACAGGGGGCCTTCATTTATTCCGCGCTTTCCGCGGCTTACCCAAATATAACCCGCTTATTAAATTTTTAAGTGAGCCGGGCATAAAAGTAAAACTTCAGAAAGCAGAGAATTATTACCTGCAGGACCAGGAGCGTAACATGCACATCATCGATGCCGAGCTGCTGTTCAGGATCGATGAAAAAAACAAGTCGGTAGACCTTACAGAAAAAGGCCTGGCCACCATTACAAAGTCGGGTGAAGATCCGGAGTTCTTTGTGCTGCCCGACATCAGCGTGAGCCTTACAGAAATTGAAAAGAGCGATGCACCGGCAGAAGAAAAGTTAAAACAGAAAGAGCAAATCCTCAACGATTACTCCCAGAAAGCAGATCGCATACACTCTGTTCAGCAGTTACTGAAAGCCTATACATTATTTGAGAAAGACGTAGAATATGTAGTGATTGACGGTGCTATTAAAATTGTAGATGAGCAAACGGGACGTATTATGGAAGGGCGCCGCTATAGCGATGGGCTGCACCAGGCGCTGGAAGCAAAGGAAAATGTGAAGATCGAGGCCGCCACCCAAACCTATGCTACTATTACACTGCAAAACTTTTTCCGTATGTACCACAAGTTAGGTGGTATGACGGGTACTGCCGAAACTGAAGCAGGAGAGTTATGGAGCATTTATAAGCTGGACGTGGTTACTATACCAACCAATGTGCAGGTTATAAGAGATGACAAACAGGATTTGGTTTACAAAACCAAACGAGAAAAATATAAAGCGGTTATTGATGAAATTGAGGTATTGAGGAATGCAGGCCGGCCGGTACTGGTGGGTACCACCTCAGTTGAGATCAGCGAACTGCTGAGCCGTATGCTGCAGCAAAAGAAAATTCCGCATAATGTATTAAATGCCAAACAACATGCCCGTGAGGCCAGTGTAGTGGCAGAAGCCGGGTTAGCAGGAGCCGTTACCATCGCTACCAACATGGCAGGCCGGGGTACCGATATCAAGCTCGGGCCGGGCGTTAAAGAAGCTGGTGGACTGGCTATTATTGGTACAGAAAGGCACGAAAGCCGCCGGGTAGACCGGCAGTTAAGGGGTCGTGCCGGTCGCCAGGGTGATCCTGGCAGCTCGCAGTTCTACGTGTCGCTGGAAGATGATCTCATGCGCATGTTTGGTAGTGAGCGTATTGCAGGCATGATGGATAAGCTGGGTTATAAAGAAGGCGATGTGATCCAGCACAGCATGATCAGCAACTCCATTCAACGCGCCCAAAAGAAAGTAGAAGAGAACAACTTTGGCATCCGTAAAAGATTGCTCGAGTACGATGATGTAATGAACAAACAGCGTAATGCAGTTTACGAAAAACGCAACCATGCCTTATTTGGCGAAAGATTGTCGCTTGATATTGACAGCGCTTTCTCCATAGTTGCAGAAAGCCTGGTAAGCTCTTTTAAAGAGCAGGAAGATTTTGAAGGCTTCAAACTGGCATGTATCGTGAACTTTGGTATGGATACCTCTATATCTGCAGAGGAATTCAATTCCACTTCAGAAAATAAGCTGGCTGATAAATTATACGCAGAAGCCACCCAGCGCTATAACGAGCATATTGCCGGAATTGGAGAGCAGGCGGTCCCTGTATTTAAAAATATAAGAGTTACACAAGGAGCTCATATTGAGAACGTGGTAGTTCCGTTCACTGATGGCCGTAAAGGTATCAGCGTGCTGGCCCCCCTGGATAAAACCATTGAAACCAATGGTAAGGCGCTTACATCTGCCATGGAAAAGTCAATTACCCTTGCAGTAATCGATGATGCGTGGAAAGAACATCTGCGCGCCATGGACGATTTAAAACAAAGTGTGCAAACAGCCTACCTGGAGCAGAAAGATCCTTTGGTAATTTATAAGGTAGAAGCATTCCAGTTGTTCAATAATATGACCACCAACCTGAACAAGGATATTATTTCTTTCCTTACACAGGCCAATTTGCCCGATCAGCAGCAAAACAATGCCCAGATCAAAGAAGGCAAACAGGTAAAAACAGACCTCAGTAAATTAAGCGCCAATAAAGATGCAATAGATGCGGCCGGTGAGGATTACGCGGCCAACGAAAATGACTATTTTGATCCTTCTGCCCCGCCTGTAAAACAGGAGCCGATACGTGTAGGCCCTAAAATAGGCCGTAACGATCCTTGTCCCTGCGGCAGCGGTAAAAAATACAAACAGTGCCATGGTAAAAATGCTGAGTAAAACAATTGGATCCCTCCCATTCCCGGAGGGATTTTTTTATGGAAGTTTCTGAAATATAACGCAGTATAACAGGATACTGCTTCGCTGCCGGGACTCATTTCGGCCATGTAAAAGGCCCTGCAGGAAAAAGTAAGCGCAGTGCTGCCGTCTTTTATAGGATGCCGGTTAGCTCCTCCTCAAAAATTATATGTGTTAGCGGCAATGCTATACTACTTCGCTAATGATCTTTTCCTGCTCTTAGCGGTGTTTTCATATGGCAGGCCTCATTGCAGTGAGCAGGCTTAAAGACCTGTATAAATCTGTGGTTTCGGAGAGGGCCTCCTTCAGTTTTTTTCACTAATTTACCTGACTTAAGTGTGTACACGCAATGCAAAAACCAGTTAAAATATTACAGGCTTCAGCAGGCTCCGGTAAAACCTTTAGCCTGGCGGCCCAGTATCTTATTTTGCTTTTCAGCGGTGAAAATAAATACCGTGAGATACTGGCTGTAACTTTTACCAATAAGGCTACAGAAGAAATGAAAACCCGTATTCTTGAAGTGCTGGCAGGGCTCGCTAAAGGAAGTGAGCAGGCAAAAAGCTATCGGCAGATCATTCTTAAAGAATACCCGCAGTTGAATAACGAAAGCTTACAACAGCAGGCCGATGCGATCTACCGGAAGATCCTGCACGATTACAGCCGTTTTTCAGTAAGCACCATCGACGGGTTCGTTCAGAAAGTAATACGGGGCTTCGCTTTTGAATTAGGCCTGAGTGCCGATTATGCGCTGGAGCTCAATATCGAAAAAGTAAAAGACGATCTGCTGGAAAGACTGGACGAATCATTATCGCACAACAGGTATATTTTAGACTGGATAATACAGTTAGCCCTCGAAAAGATAAAAGAAAACAAAAGCTGGAACTATAAGAACGAACTCCGGAATATCATTAGCGAAATTTTTAAAGAGAGCTTCCAGCTATTTGAGGACAGTCTTGCCCAATTAACACCGGACGAGCTGAATGAGCTGTTTAAGGCATATGCAAAAAACACCAGGCAGCAAATCAAACATTACGAAGATGCTATAGAAAGCCAGGTAGCAAAAGCTGCAGCAATATTCGACCGCTATCAATTAGACAAATCCCATTTTGTGAATGGTTCCAGGAACTGGCTCTGGAAATTACAGACCCTTAATGATCATGATGACACCAAAACCGATAAAATATTTGCCCTGATCGATACACCTGATCTTTGGTTTAAAGAAGGAAAAGGAGCTGTTTCTTTATATAACGAGCTAAACCCTATACTTAAAAAAATAAAAAGCTTCAGGGAAGAGCATATAGGTGGCTATAAACTGGCACTAGCGTTTAACCAGAACCTGTATTACCTGCGGCTGATGCAGGAAGTAGCTGTACTGCTCGCTCAATACAGAAATGAAAACGGCAACCTGCTCATTAGTGATGCACAAAAATTAGTAACAGGCATTACAGATGATGCCGGCGATAACCCTTCTTTTATCTGGGAAAAGGTGGGCAATAAATACCGCCATTTTTTATTCGATGAGTTCCAGGACACTTCTACACAGCAGTGGAAAAGCTTCCGGTCGATTTTAGTAAATGCCCTGGCTTCGGCTACCGGCAGGCAAACCGATCATTTAATTGTAGGCGATGTAAAGCAAAGCATTTACAGGTGGCGCTCCGGCGACTGGAATATCCTCCACCGCCAGGTGAAGCAGGATGTGCAGGAAGAGCAGGTGGCAGAAGAAAGCCTGGAAGAAAATTACCGCAGCACAAAGAACATTATAGCATTCAATAATCTTTTATACAGGGAAATTCCCACATTGCTGCAAACCGAAATAAATAATGCCCTGAATGCCCAACCGGCAGCAACGCAGCAATGGTGGAAAGAAAAAAAACTGGATACCATTATCAGCGATGTCTATTCTGGCTCTTTTCAAAAAAATGCTGCTTCCACCCGCGACGGGGGGAAGATAAAAGTGCAAAGGCTGGGTGGCGATGGCCAGCGATATACAGAAAAGCAGTTTAAAGAAGACGCACTGCATGGAGCAACGGCAGCAATAACCGATCTTTTAGAACATTATCATTACCAGTATAAAGATATAGCGGTATTGGTAAGGTCTAACTATGAAGCAGGATTATGCGTAAACAGGCTGATGCAGCAAAATATACCGGTACTAAGCGGTGATGCTTTACTGATAGCTAATAATCCGGCAATAGACCTTATCATCAATACTCTTAAAGTTTTTACAGGCCTTAATGAGCAAACAGCTTTATACAAAGCCAATTGCATTGCTTTGTATCATACCATTCATAAGAAAGGGGGGCACGGACAAGACCTAATAGAGCCTGGATTATATTTTGAGCTGAATAATAAATCTCTTTCCCGGCTCAGTGATGCGCTGCCGCCCGCTTTATGCGCCAACTGGCAAAGCTGGCTACAATTGCCGCTCGCAGAATTGGTTGAAACTTTATTTGAATGCTACCGGCTTACAGCATTAACACAGCACATACCCTATCTGATGGCTTTCAGGGACCTCGTAAATAAGGCTACCAAAGCAGGTGAAAAAGGTATTATTGCCTTTTTAGAGTGGTGGGAAGAAGAAGGCACGGTTCAAACCCTGCCATCACCCGAGGGCGCTAACGCCGTACAGATCATCACCATACATAAATCAAAAGGTTTAGCTTTCAGGGCAGTGCTGGTGCCCTTCTGCAATTGGGATATAAAAACCAAAGCCAATACGATCTTCTGGGTTCCGGCTACCGGCTCTCCTTACCATCAGGTGGGCACTATACCTTTAAAATTTAACGAATCGCTGGCCAGGAGTACCGCCGCCAAAGCCTATTTCGAAGAACTACTGTATGGCAACATGGATAGCCTCAATATGCTGTATGTGGCTACCACCCGCGCCAAAGACTTCCTGTATCTGGCAACAATGGGTAAAAAAGATGAAGGGAAAATAGCTACTATAGGCGACACTTTAAACGCAGTGATAAAAGAGCATGATGCAACATTCGCTGAATCAGGTATATACGAATCCGGGGAAATCGTCTGCTTAAAAGAGCCGGGAGTTGACAGAACTACTTTCAGACTGAACCGTTATCCCACGTCAGGAAGGCTTTCAAAGCTATACGAAACATCAGAAGAAAAGCATATTATCCACCTGCTGAATATGGAAAAATCAGGCAGAAAAGGCTCTCTGGCTCACGAAATACTGGCTAATGCCTCCGGTGAAAAAGAAGCAGACAGGTACCTGGATAAACTACTGCTGGACGGCACGATCAAAAAAGAAGAATTACCCGGCTTAAAGCAGGCAGTGATGGATGTGCTGAATGATCCGCAGATCATCAGCTTATTTACAGAAGCGCAGCAGCATATTGTTGAAAAAAACATTATAGATATACATGGGAAAATACAAAGGCCCGACCGGATCATTATTGCCCGGCACAGAGTGGTATTGCTCGACTACAAGTTTACCTTAGAGCAACATATTTCGCACCGCGAACAGATCCTCAGGTATAAAGACCTGCTGGAGCAAATGGGCCTCAAAAACATAAACGCTTATCTTTTTTATGCTACCGGCAAAGAGCTTAAAATGGTTGGCTGATTTTTTCATCTCTTTATAAGGCACTTTATAAAACATGATCCCTTTTTTAAAAGAAGTAGCACAAGATCTATACAATAAATTCGGAACGGATATTGAACATTGTGCTATTGTGTTCAATAACAAACGGCCTGCCGCCTATATGCAAAAATATCTGGCCGATATTTTTGGCAAGCCCTTTTTCGGACCATCTTTTTTCACCATACAAGAGTTTTTTAGCGATGCAGTAGAAGAAAAAATTGCAGACAGCTACTTACAGTTCTTTACACTGCATGAAATTTATAACGCTTTATTAATGGATGAAGGCCTGCTTCCGTTAAAAAGCAGCCATTTCTACCCGTTGGCGAAGATCATTTTAAGCGATTTCAGTCAGATCGATAATGACCTGGTAAACGCAGACAGGCTGTATAAAGAGCTGGAGGATATTTCTGTAATCAACCTGGAGTTTGATTATTTAACGCCGGAACAGTATGAGTTCCTTTCCCAGTTCTGGGCCTCCTACTCCGAAGGAAAACATAAAAAACAGCAGGAATATTTTATACAGATGTGGCGAAGGATGCCTAAGCTGTACCATGGTTTTCATGCGGCGCTGCAGGAAAAGAACATGACCACCTATGGCGGTGCTTACAGGAAACTGGCCGGCCTGGATATTGCAGAAACAGGCTTTATAAAAAAGTTTGAAAAAGGCAGGATCTTATTTGTGGGTTTTAATGCGCTTACCCGGGCAGAAGCTCAGCTTTTTACCAGCCTTCAAAAAGCCGGTAAAGCCCTGTTCTATTTTGACACAGATGATTATTACTTTAAAGATCCCTTACAGGAAGCCGGTTTGTTCCTCAGAAAAAACATCCACCAGTTACAGTTAAAAAATGAGCTGGAAGCGCCCTCCCATCCAATGACGGCTTATCCCCATGCTGTAAATGTATATAAAGTACAGGGACAAAGCGCACAAGCCAAGATCCTCAACGAAATCTGCCAGCAGGATTACACTGCCGGCACGAACCCGGGTGCTACTGCTGTTGTGCTGGCAGATGAAAACCAGCTGATACCTGCATTACAAACCATTCCTGCTTTTATGGACGGCAAAGCCATCAGCCTGAATGTAACAATGGGCTTCCCTTTTGCCGCTTCTTCTGTGTTCGGATTAGCCAATCTCTGGCTCAGCTGTCAGCAGGAGATACATCTGGCCCAAGGTATGCATAAACAAAAAAAAGGGTATATTTCCTGGCAGCACCTGGAAAGCTTTCTCACGCATCCGCTTATTTATTTAACGCAGTCCAGAAAAGATAAGATAAGAGCAGCCATCCTGAAAGAAAATGTAGTGCACATAGAACAGAGCCGCATTGCCAGGCAGGGAGGCGTACTGGAACAGTTTTTTACAATTGCAGAGCCGGGGCAGATAGTGCTATCGCTAACGGAGCTTTTACAATACGTACTTAAAGATCTCTCTTTTAATAAAATACTGAAGGATATAGATGCCCGGCTTTTTGTAAGTGTAATAAAGGAGCTGAACAGGTTTCATGATACCGTAGGCGATTCTCTTGAAGAAGAAGAACTGCCCTTTATTATTTCCCTGGTGCAAAAAGTATTGCTGGGCATCAGCGTTCCGCTAAGCGGCGATCCGCTGGACGGCATACAGCTAATGGGACTGCTGGAAACGCGCAATCTTAATTTTGATCATATTGTTTTTTTAGGCTTTAACGAAGGCATTATCCCTAAAACTTCCATGGGGGGCAGCTTTATACCAGACAGTTTAAGAAGGGTACATGGGCTTCCTGTATTAGAAAACCTCGATGCGATATCTGCATACATCACGTACCGGCTTTTCAAGAGGGCTGAAAAAATAAGTATCGTGTACAACGGCCTTACTGATGAGACGTCGGGTGGTGAAGCCAGCCGGTTCTTAAAGCAGCTGGAATATGAAAGTAACTTCCGGTTCAGCTATTATGAGCTGGAATCAACAGTAAAATCTGAAAGCCGGCAGCCCGTAAGCATTGATAAAAGGCAGCCCGCAGTAAAAGCCCATCTGCAGCAATTTTTAAATAAAGAGAGAGCCCTTTCCCCAACAGCTATCACTACGTATATAGCGAACCCTGTAGACTTTTTCTTTTCTTATATAGCGGGTATAAAAGAGCCCAAAGAGGTTAGCGCTTCCGTTGAGGCCAATGAAATAGGCAGCATACTCCATGATGCGATGGATACATTTTACAGCAGCATGAAAGGGAAAGTCGTTACCAGAGAATGGATTACCTTAAGCAGAAGCAGTAATGAAACATTAATAAAAAAGTCTTTCTGCAAGATTCGTGAATTAAAAAATGCAGATACCTACGAATTTTCCGGTATGCAGCTGGTAGTGCTGGCTATTGTAAATGCCTATATTAATATGATCCTGGACCAGGATGAGGCCTATGCACCTTTTACCATAACAGGACTGGAGGAAAAGGTAACCGCCGAAATACCTTTCGAATTAAATGGCGCACCGCAAAGTATCCGGGTTAAAGGTATTATTGACAGAATTGATGAAAAGAACGGCATTACCAGAATTGTAGATTATAAAACCGGCAGTGATAAGCTGGAGTTTCATACAGATACCGGAAAACTTTTTGACACCAATGACAAACATATTAATAAGGCACTTATACAAACCATGATTTATTCTCACATATATGAGCAAACAAAAAACAAGACCAATATACAACCCGTATTATATGTTGTAAAAACTATGAATAAAGAGGGCATTTATTTCAAAAACAAAAACGGCGCTCTCGGGCCCGAAGCGCTTGCCGAACTGAAGCCCCTGTTTATGCAGGAACTCGGAAATAAGCTGGCTGAGCTTTTTGATGAAAACACGCCTTTTTGTTCAAGTGAATTACCCGATAACTATACTTATTCTATTTATAAAACGCTTTTTGGCGGATAGTACGCTGGTTGCGCTGCAAAGCCCTATCTAATTTAACAAATCCTTCTGCGCGATAAATATTTACTTCGATCATTAATAATATAACTTTATATATGCTTATCAGGGCTTATATTTTATTGTTTCTAACGCTCCTTATTTCAGCTTCATCTTCGGGTCAGGGCCGGCTGATAGGAAAAGTTAATAACTATATGTACGACAGTATTGCTCCGTTGCCTTTTGCAACAGTTACCAATACCACATCAGGTGAAACAGCCCGGTCAGATCAAAACGGGTATTACAGCATAAAGGCCCGGGAAAAGGACCAGGTGATCTTTTCCAATATTAATTTTACCAGCGATACTATAACAGTTGAAGAGCAGCTGCTTGTTTCAGGTTACGATGCAGCGCTTATCGAAAAAAGTTTGTTTTTAAGCAATGTAACCGTACAGTCAAGCTACAGTATCGACTCTATGCAAAGACGAAAAGAGTATCAGCATGCTTTTGAAAAACCCGTTGGCATTACAGGCAGTAACACCCCCGCTGCCGGCGCTGGTATAGTACTGAGCCCTATTAGTCACTTTTCCAAAGAAGCCAAACAGGACCGGCGTCTCAGAAAAAGGCTATTAAAAGAAGAGGAGGAGCATTATATTGACTATGTTTTTTCAGCAGCCAGGGTAAGCGCATTAACGGGCCTCCAAAACGATTCCCTCCAAACCTTTATGTACACCTATCGCCCTTCCTATAAACTAGCCCGGAAGCTTGACCATACGGGTATGACGGTTTACATTAACAATAAGTTCCAGGAATTTAAAAAGCGCAACTCTGTCAAAACTGAAAAATAAATGGCAGAGAAACAGCAGGCAAGCAGTAAAAAATTTATACATCCGCTGATTATAGCAGGGTTTCAGCCTTTCTGCGCCTTTGCAGCTCTTTCCGTATCAAGCTGAGCTCCCTTCCTGTTTGTCCTTTTACAGAAGTGTTCTCCTGCGCCCTGCGCATCAGGTAGGGGATTACATCTTCAATCGGTCCAAAAGGTAAATACTTACTTACATTACATCCTGCCCTGGCAAGGTTAAATGTAATATTATCGCTCATACCATAAAGCTGGCTAAAGCTTACGTGCGGGTGGTTAAGAGGAAGGTGCAGCTCCTGCATTTTCTTCACAGCACGCATATTACTGTTTTCGTTATGAGAAGCCACCAGCATTCCCACATGTTCTAAATTATTGATACATAAATTTACACCTGCATCAAAATCCCTGTCGCAGCTGGCCTTGTCTGGTTGTATAGGCGAAGGATAGCCTTTTACTTCAGCACGCTGCCGCTCCTTTTCCATATAAGCACCCCTCACCAGTTTTACACCCAGTAAAAAGTTTCTCTCCTTTGCAGCATCAATACAATCCTTTAAAAAATAAAGCCTGCCATGCCGGTAATGCTGTACTGTGTTATAAATAACAATACGCTCTTTATTAAACGTATCCATCATCAGCATTACCAGGGCATCAACCGGGTCCTGTATCCAGGATTCCTCGGCATCTATCAGCACCCCTATATTCTTCTCAGCTGCTTTTTCGCAAACCCGCTTCATCCTCAGCCTTACCCGGTGCCATTCTTCACGGTCGGCAATGGGAAGCTGCTCCAGCGCGCCCAAATATCTTTTTATTAATGATCCCTGCTTTTTATGCATCAGCTCATCCAGCTTTTCCAGTAAAGGAAACCGGGTAAGCCCGGTAACTTTTACACTCATAAAGGGAATATTAGGCTGTGTAGCTGCATACTCAATGACTTTAATAAACTCAGTAGCTGCATGATCGTATTCAGCATCACCGCCTTCTCCGCCTTCCACGCCATAATCAAGAATAACATCCACATTATACTGAGCCAGCACCTGCGCCACACCGGCTGTTTGCTCTAATGTTTCGCCACCGGCAAATTGCCTGAAGATGGTATTCCGGATAAGGCCCTTTACAGGTAGCTTAGCTTTGATCGCCCAGGGAACAAGACAGGTTCCCAGCTTTACCAGCAAAGGGTTGCTCATCATTCCAAATAACCTGCGTGCTTCTTTCAGCTCTTTACCGGTCTTGTATTGAAAAGCAAACTCGGTATTATTAAAGGAGATTACGGGTACGCTCATATAAACAAAAATAATGCGAAGCAGCAATATCTTTTATGTAATTTTTATCACATAAGAAGCTGATGGATATCAGCTATGAGATACATTATATTGCCCTGGTCCGAAATAATACGCTTTAGGATAGCCGAAAGCCAGTTTGATTTATTTGTATTGTTCAATATCCGATCCAAATGAGTACTCCGAGCCTATGGAGCGCTTGCCGGATTACTAATCATTGAACCGTTAGCCTTCGCTAGCAACTCTTCTGCTTGAAAGTCTTTCCGGCTAGCTGAGTATAACATCAGGCCGCCAGGAACAGCATCTTTCAGCAATATATGATTAGCCTACATTAAATCAAACCCGCCAGTTCCAGGCTTTTCTTCCTGATCTTCCGCTCTTCCACGCTTTCCAGGATGGCATCAGGCTCCAGTATCAGCGAAGTGCCATTTTCTTTCCACCAGGTACTGCCTTTCAGCTTCCTTAAGGCTATTACGCCCGACAGGTATTTCCGGTTTTCCTGGGCGTGCCATTGTTCGATCCATTCAAAATCATCGGTGGGGATATTTTTAATATCACTAAAACTTATATACACTCTTAAAAAAACATCTTCATTTAGCTGGTTAGGTTCATGGTGATACCGCTTTTTGTATTCGTATTTGTAGCCATAGCGCAACGCAGATAAATCGCTTAACACAGCCGACGCGGTAGGAAAGCTGCCGGCGCCCTTACCATAAAAAAACTGCTGATCAGCAAAGCCACTCTCAATCACTACGCCGTTATACTCATTTTTCACAAAAGATAACGGGCTGTCGGCCGGTACAAACTGGGGTAAAACAAAAGCCGCCACACCGCCATCCACCAGTTTTTTTGCCTGGGCTACCAACCGTATCTGCTGCCCGCGCGCCTGGGCTACTGCAGCATCTGAGTGATGAATATTCTGGATACCTGTAAATAAAATTTTATCAGGTTCTGCTACAATGCCGTAAGCATGGCAAAGGAAAATGGTCCACTTATTCAGCGCGTCAAATCCCTCCACATCCAGGGTAGGGTTACTTTCTGCAAAGCCTAACTGCTGTGCCAGCAATAAAGCCTCCCTAAAGTTAAGATGATCGTCAAACATCTTTGTTAAGATAAAATTCGTACTGCCGTTTACAATAGCCCTGATACTGTGCAGCAGGTCATTATCATAATATTCTTCCAGGTTCCTGATAGCGGGTATAGAGGCACAGGCAGAAGACTCATACAAAAACGAGCGACCCGTTTTTTGCTGCAGGTCTAAAAGCTCCTGCAAATGCTCGGCTATCATTTTTTTGCTGGAGCTTACTACTTCTTTTCCATGCTCCAGGGCTGTTCTTACAATATCAAATGCTGCCTCAGAATCATCAATCACCTCTACAATTACATTAATCTCTTTATCCTCCAGTAATTCATTTTTATCTGTAGTAAATAAAAATTCAGGCGCATTCCTCTTTTTCGAGGGATGCTTGATACACACCCTCCTGATAGTAGCATTTAATGACGGCGTCTGCTCCAGCACTTTGTAAAGTCCTTCTCCTACTACACCAAACCCGAACATACCTATTACTAATTTTCTATGCTTGCTCATTTTATTACGAATTGTTAATGATTCATTTTTAATCAATGACTGGTCATCAATAGCAAGTAGCAGTTATAACCTGACGCACTATTTTATTATTTACTATTCTCACTGCTTCCTTTACCGACCCAGGAAATTTTTGATTGCTTCCGTTAATTGTTCAAACTCCAATAAAAAGCCATCGTGTCCATAATTCGACAAGATCAGCTTTACATGTGCATCAGGAATATTCCCTGCTATAAACTCCTGCTCATAAGGCGGAAATAAAATATCGCCTTCCATGCTTAAAGCAAGGGTTTTAGCCTTAATAGTATTTAATGCCTGAACCACTCCTCCTCTACCTCTTCCAAGATTATGCGAATCCATGCTTTTGGTAAGCACATAATAGCTAAACGCATTAAACCTTGCCGATAGCTTTGAACCCTGGTACCGTTGGTAGCTTTCACTTTTAAACCCTTCAATAAGATCGTCGGTAGCTTCAGACTGGGTTTTATTATATGCCATATCTGTTCTGTATGAAAGCAGTGCTATGCTTCTTGCCACTTCCAGTCCTCTACGTCCTGCATCAACGGTTTTATTGAGCCAGGTAGCGTCTGCCTCTATCGCAAACCTTTGAGAAGCATTGAAAGCCTTGCCCCAGGGCGAATGCATGGCATTGGTAGCTATGGGGAAAATATATTCAAATAGCTCAGGGGCCTGTACCGCCCACTCCATCAGTTGCTGGCCTCCGGTACTGCCGCCAATACCAATCTTTATCTTGGTTATACCCAGGTCTGCCTGTAACAAACGATAGGCATGCACCATATCCCTTATTGTAAAAAAAGGAAAATCGTGATAATATGAATTACCCGTTTTAGGATTCACATCCAAAGGGCTGATGCTTCCGTAACAGCTGCCGGGCATATTTACACAAATGATAAAATGCTTTCCTGGATCAAATACTTTCCCGGCTCCTATCATTTCGGGCCACCACTCATGTGGACAACTATTGGCCGTAAGCGCATGAAATATCCAAACCACATTATCCCCGGCCTCATTGAGCGTTCCATAAGTTGTATATGCCAGGTGCAGATGATGCAAAACCGCTCCGCTCTCTAAAGTAAATGGCGCAGTATATCTAAAAACCTCTTGATTCATATTCATAAAAAACTGTTCCGGTACAGAGTAACGACCGGAACAGTTTTGATTTTATTTTACGCAAAAACTGCTGCAAAAGCCTGCTCAAAATCGGCCTTTATATCCTCTATATATTCAATACCTACGCTTATGCGGATCAGGTTATCTAAAACACCTGCATTCTTTCTTTCTTCTTCCGTTAATTGCTCGTGCGTGGTAGATGCGGGATGTATGGCCAGTGTTTTGGCATCACCCACGTTTGCCAGGTGGCTTACCAGTTTTAACGAATTGATGAACTTCCGCCCGTTTTCCAGTCCTCCTTTTATACCAAACTGTAATACGCCTCCAAAACCATTAGTGAAATATTTTTTCGCCAGCTGGTGGTATTCGCTGCTTTCCAGGCCAGGATACCATACAAAGTCTACGTTCTTATGCTCTTCCAGCCATTGTGCCAGCGCCAGGGTATTATCTACAGTACGCTGTACCCTTAATGAAAGGGTTTCCACACCCTGCAGCAACAGGAAAGAATTGAACGGGCTGATAGCAGGTCCCAGATCCCTCAATCCTTCCACACGCGCCCGTATTGCAAAAGCAATATTAGGCAGGCCCAAAGGATTCCCTTCACCAAATACTTCCCAGAATTTCAGCCCGTGATATCCTTCAGAAGGTTCGGTAAACTGGGGAAATTTCCCGTTGCCCCAATTATAATTACCCCCGTCAATGATAATACCGCCAACGCTGGTACCGTGTCCGCCGATCCATTTAGTTGCCGAATGCACTACCACGTTGGCGCCATGTTTAATAGGCTGGAATAAATAGCCGCCAGCTCCAAAAGTGTTATCCACTATTAACGGTAAATCCACTTCTTTTGCCAGTGCAGCAATTTTTTCAAAATCCGGGACATTCAGTTTGGGATTACCCAACGTTTCAATATAGATGGCTTTCGTTTTTTCATCAATGAGTTTTTTGAAATGCTCGGGGTTATCATCTTCTGCAAAACGCACTTCTATACCAAGGCGCTTAAAGGCAACTTTGAATTGATTATAGGTACCTCCATACAGGTAAGGAGAAGTAACAAAATTTTCTCCCGCCTGCAACATATTAGCAATAGTAAGGAACTGAGCTGCCTGTCCGGAAGAAGTAGCCAGTCCTGCTACCCCGCCTTCCAGAGCGGCTATGCGTTGCTCAAATACATCGGTGGTAGGATTCATAATGCGGGTATAAATATTGCCGAACTCCCGCAGGCCAAAAAGATTCGCTGCTTGTGCTGCATCTTTAAACTGGTAAGAAGTGGTTTGGTAAAGAGGCACAGCACGGCTGCCCGTTGTTGGATCCGGTTGCTGACCGGCGTGTACCTGAAGCGTATCAAAATGTAACGCGTTGCTCATAAAATAAAAAATTTAATCATTAAATAATAAGTATGTTAACCGTTAAAGTACCAAAAAGGCTGATAAAGCCGGTAGAAAATATATTATGCCCCGAAAGGCATACAATGCCTGTTACCATACGTTGTAAGTACAGTACCAGCAGGGGTTGTATGATATTGCAGTTGTAACATTTCTCTAAAATTTTCTCACTTCCTGTTATTTCAAATTCGTATAAGATGATTCTACTAGCTCCCGAATACGTACCAGGCATATACAAAAAAGCCCCCCTGTAAGCAGGAGGGCTTCGCATTTATTTTTAATATATTTATTAAACTGAAACTTCCGGCTTATCTTTCTACGTTTACAAACGTAGTAGGAATTGGCACCTTGTTCCAATGTTAAGAGAACAGGTTGCCAAGGCTTCACAGGGCCCATACCCTCTGCCTTTCTTGATAAGTATTTTAAAGAACCTTGCCTGTTATTGGCGAAACGCAAATATATAACAGTGCCGTCAAATAAAAAAGTATTACCAAAATAACATATTTTCATTCCAATTGTTTCAGAACTTGTACTGCAAGATAGCTGTAATACTTTTTAGAATTTGTACCCAAAAGAAATTCCAAAGCCGATATTTTTTAATATATCCCCGGTTTTGTTATCGTCAACTTTTGGGGCAATATTTATTAATCCTAATTGCCCGTTTAACTGAAACGATAGTTTTTTAGCAAACTCATATCCTGTAAGAACGTTTGCTCCAAAATCTAATGGCTTCCCATAGGTAAACTTCGCACCGGGTGAAATCCGGTAATAATTATCAGTTGCAGCAGCATCAGTAAATTGTAAATTTCCGTTCCACTCCGGCTGGATATTAGGCCAGTTATTTTCATTGGGCGGTGTACTCCATCTTCCTCCTAGCCCATAACCCAGGTAAGGCCCGGCGCCCAATAAAATGATTCCTTCACCGAGCTGAAGCTTATAAACAAAATTTAACGGCAACTCCAAATAATAGGCGGTTGCATTTAATTTAACCGCCTCAGCATCCTTGTAGCCCTTAGAACTGAAGAGCAAAGCTGGTTGAATATAAATCTTATCTGTTATCGGTATATCAACATTTCCACCCACATGAAACCCCGCTTTTATTTTTGGTGCAACATTCTGGTTGCTTTTTGTAAAACTTACATTTGTAAAATTCACCCCTGCACGTATCCCCCATTGAGCCTGCGAATAAACCTTAACAGTCATTAGTATCATGGCCGGCATTAAGCATAAAATCATTTTTTTCCTCATAAAAATCAAGTTTAATATAAGGCTAAAATATAAGATATTACATGAAAAAGCCGCTTTAAATAAGCGGCTTTTAACATTACGGATCAGTATTTCTTTAGAATTTATACCCTATAGTAACCCCAAAAGAGGTATTATTAATGGTCTTCGGATTATCTGTATCCGGCAATTTAACCAAGCCAAGATTCGCATTCAGGTTTAAAGATAAACCATTGCTTAACTGGTAGCCCGCTAACAGCTTTCCACCTGCATCCAATTTCTTAAGTCCTGCATCATCCCAGTCTCCCTTTCCAGAGAAGTTACCGATGTCTCCTTTTACTTTTCCAACGCCCATGCCCACATAAGGTCCAACGCCTAATAACAGGTTACCATTACCTAACTCCGGCTGGTATTGAAAGGTAACAGGCAGCTGCAGGTAATTCAAGTGAAGTTTGGAATCTACCAATCCTTCATATTTAGCCCCGTTTTGCACATAGCTTAAACCAGGCTGAATTACAAAATCATCTGCAATGCCAATATCATAGGTTATACCAGCCTGGAACCCGGTTTTTAACTTATTGTCATCAGGAGCATCTTTTCCTGTAATATTCGAGAAGTTCACACCGGCATTAACACCGAAGCGACCAGCCTGCGCATGAGATTCCACAGCAGCAAAACTGAACGCTGCAAATAACACCCCACCAAACAATAATTTCTTCATTTTCATAAATATAGATTTAAAATTTTAATAAATTAGATAGGTAAACGAATACCATAATCATTTACTTTAATGGTAAGCCGGAATTTATTTAGTGCCGGCTTCTTTTGCGGCATCTGATTTCATTTTTTCATTGGCAGTGATCAGGAACTCAACGCGACGGTTCTGAGCACGGCCTTCAGGTGTATCATTGGTGTATTTAGGGTTTCTTAAACCATATCCCACTGTGCTTAATCTTTGTAAGCCAATACCCTGGTCGCTTAAATAGTTAGATACTACAGAAGCTCTTCTTTCAGACAGTGCCTGGTTATACTTTTCGGTACCTGTATTATCTGTATGGCCCTGGATCTCCACATCTGTATCGGGATATTTATTCAATATAGTGATCAGGTCATTTAAAGTGGATTTAGACTGTGGAGTAAGAGCTGCCTGATCAAATCCGAAAAGCACAGCGCTGCTGAATTCTACTACAATACCCTCTTCCACCCGCTCTACTTTTGCCCCGGGTACTTCCTGTTTGATCTCTTCGGCCTGCTTATCCATTTTTTTACCAATGATAGCTCCTGCGGTGCCTCCTACTGCCGCACCAATAATGGCTCCCAGGCCTGCGTTACCGGCGGCTTTACCAATAACAGCGCCTACCGCCGCACCACCACCCACACCTATAGCAGCACCTTTCTGTGTTCGGGTAGCTGTTTCGCAGCCAGCTAGCGCAAGTCCTGCAAAAGCAGCAGCAAATAATGTTGTTTTTACGATTTTCATTAGTATTGTTTTAAAAAATTTAAAAGATTTATGACTGCAAAGTAAATCACTATATCCTGATAAACATCAGTTTACTTTCAAATCAGCCAAACTCATCAGCCATTTATCAAAATATATGCCAACGAATTTTACTATAGACAGGCCGTTACGTAAAAAGGCTGCCTCTAAGGCAACCTTTTTTTATTTCTTAACCCGGATCAAGCCTTATTACCGGCTTTTAGGGGCAGCGGCCAGATCTACGATTTTGGTAAGGATGTAATTCGTTCCCTTTTCACCTACCTGTTTTTTCGTATTTTTTTTATCTTGATTTTTGGCTATAGCTGCTGAGCTGTCATATGCGGCATCTGCCGAAACTACTTCTGAACTGTCAGTTTCTTCAATTTCAGGAAAAACAACAGCAGGATCGTCCTCGTTAAACCTGCCGCCAAGATTTACATATAATTTATTGCTGGCAGAATCGAATATTATAGTTCCTTCTTTTAACGACTTGCCGGAGTAGCGGGCACCGGTGTGAGCGGTTGCAGTATGGTCTTCCTGCATTGCCGGCTCTTCCCCTGCATCGTTAAGCAATGTTTTCTGTACAGGAATTTTATACGTAGCCGGCGAAGCTTTGAGATCTGCCTTAAAGCGGCCCTGCGGCATACCATTTATCCATATCACCCCTTTATTTTCACTATCCCTCGTTACTGTTACCGGCGAAACTTCTCCTTCTTTATCGGTGTATTCATATCTGCCCAGTACGGGAAAGATCATTTCATCCGTAAGCTCACCAGGCATAGGGAGCAGTTCTTTAGCCTGCGGTTTATAATTTTTAGGTACTTCGGGAGCAGTAGATACCTGCGCCAGCGATACTGTAGTTATTGACACAGAAAGCGCCATCATCAATAAGTAATTTTTTTTCATCTGTTTGTTTTTTTATGCCTGCCGGATTATCCGGGTAAGGCGAGGTTTAAATGGTTGGCCTGATATATGATTATATAGGTGCGCCGGTAAATTCAGATTCGGGATGATAAAAAGAAATTATTATGCCAAAATTTATTTATAGGCTATTAAACCTTTATTTTAGATTTTAGTTATGAATGAGACCGATCTTAAACTTATATGACCAGATCTTCAAAAACAGCAATCAAAAAATTGGAAACGAAAGATTTACAAACAATAACCGTAACAGGTGCCAGGGTACACAACCTGAAAAATATAGATATATCTATTCCTAAAAATCAGCTGGTGGTGATCACAGGTATCAGCGGAAGCGGTAAATCATCGCTGGCTTTTGATACTATTTACTCCGAAGGGCAGCGCCGTTACATGGAAACCTTCGGGGCGTATGCGCGGCAGTTCATCGGCGATATGGAACGGCCCGATGTGGACCAGATCACTGGCCTTTCGCCGGTTATTTCTATAGAGCAAAAAACCACCAACAAAAATCCCCGATCCACAGTGGGCACCGTTACCGAAGTGTACGATTTTTTCCGTTTACTATTTGCACGCGTTGGAGAAGCCTATTCGTATAACACCGGCAAAAAAATGGTAAAATGGAGCGAGGAAGAAATTGTTGAAAATATTTTCCAAAGATTCTGTAACCAGAAAATAAACATACTGGCACCGTTGGTACGTGGCCGTAAAGGGCATTACCGGGAGCTGTTCGAAGACGTGCGCAAGAAAGGCTTTCTCAAAGTGCGTGTAGATGGAGAAATAAAAGATATCACGGCTAAAATGCAGGTAGACCGTTATAAGATCCACGATATAGAACTGGTAGTAGATCGCCTGCAGGTAACAGACGACCTGAAAGCAAGACTGAGCCAAAGCGTACAGCAGTCGCTGAAACTGGGTAAAGACCTGATCTTCGTTTTAGAGAACGGCCAAACCGAAATAACGCAATATTCCAAAATGCTGATGTGTGAAGATACAGGCATCAGCTACGAAGAGCCTTCGCCCAACTCTTTTTCCTTTAACTCTCCCTATGGAGCCTGTCCTTATTGCCGGGGCCTGGGCACAAGCTCGGTTATTAACATGGATGCAGTATTGCCCGATATGTCAAAAAACATTAAAGAAGGGGGTATTGCACCTTTGGGGGAAGAACGCAGCGCCAGCGTGTATCAGCAGGTAGAAGCCTTTGCCCGGAAATATAAAATAAGCTTAAGCAAGCCATTAAAAGATATATCACAGGATCAGCTCGACCTGTTGTTATACGGAGATGGAGGCGCACAAAAAATATTATATCTCGACGGCACCGATGAGTCCATCCCTGATTATTATACCGGTAGCTATGAAGGCATCATCCCTATGCTCAAGCGCTGGTACCTTTCTACACAAAGCACCGAGGTGCTGCGCGACTGGGTAGAAAAATTTATGGAGTTGCAGCCCTGCCCTGCCTGCAATGGCGACCGCCTGAAGAAAGAAAGCCTCTGGTTCAAGATCGATGGTAAAAATATTGCCTATCTCAGCCATCTTAATTTAGATAACCTGGCGGCATGGCTCGATGGCATTGAGCTGCGCCTGAGTAAAAAACAAAATGCCATTGCAAAAGATATTTTAAAAGAAATAAGGGAACGCCTGGGATTTTTGCTGGATGTGGGGCTTACCTATTTATCACTAAACCGGCCCAGCCGTACATTGAGCGGCGGCGAATCGCAGCGCATCAGGCTGGCCACACAAATAGGATCGCAGCTGCAGGGCATTACCTATATACTGGATGAGCCTTCTATTGGCTTACATCAAAGAGACAACCAGCGCCTTATTACCTCGCTGCAAAACCTGCGCGATATCGGCAACAGCGTATTGGTGGTAGAGCATGATAAAGACATTATGCTGGCGGCCGATTATTTAATCGACATCGGGCCCAAAGCCGGTTATCACGGAGGTCGTATTGTAGCCCAGGGCACCCCCAAACAAATTTTAAAATTAGATACCATTACAGCAGGTTACCTGAACGGGCATTTAAAGATCGAAACGCCCGTGGAAAGAAGAAAGGGCAACGGGAAATTTATTGAATTAAAAGGGGTAACCGGCAACAACCTGCAAAACGTAAACATACAATTCCCCCTGGGTAAAATGATCGTTGTTACAGGAGTGAGCGGCAGTGGCAAATCGACACTGATTAATGAAACCCTGTATCCTGTTTTAAGCAATCATTGTTTCCCGGCAAGTAAAATGCAGCCCATGCCTCATAAATCAGTAAAAGGCCTGGAGTATATTGATAAAGTGGTGGAAATAGACCAGTCGCCTATCGGCCGTACGCCGAGAAGCAACCCCGCTACCTACTGCGGCTTTTTTACAGATATAAGATCATTGTTTGCGTCGGTACCGGAAGCAAAAATACGCGGCTATAATGCAGGCCGTTTTTCGTTTAATGTAAAAACCGGCCGCTGCGATGTGTGCGAGGGCGGTGGTATGCGGGTAATTGAAATGAATTTTTTACCAGACGTGTATGTGCCCTGCGAAAAATGTAATGGGAAAAGATACAACCGCGAAACGCTGGAAATCCGCTATAAAGGAAAATCCATTTCTGATGTGCTGGATATGACGGTAGACGATGCAGTAGCATTTTTCCAGGCAGTTCCCAGTATTTACAGGAAAATAAAAACCTTGCAGGACGTAGGCCTGGGTTACATCACTTTAGGACAAAGCGCAGTAACCCTTAGTGGCGGCGAGGCCCAGCGGGTAAAACTGAGCACCGAGCTTTCAAAGAAAGATACCGGCAAAACTTTTTATATCTTAGATGAGCCAACTACCGGCCTGCATTTTGAAGACATCAGGCACCTGCTCGGGGTATTAGACAAATTAACTGACAGGGGAAATACGGTTTTAGTAATAGAACATAATATGGATGTGATTAAAGTAGCAGATCATATTATTGACCTGGGCCCTGAAGGCGGCGATGGCGGCGGCCAGATCTTGTTTGAAGGCACACCGGAAGAGCTGGTAAAAAATAAAGAAAGCTATACCGGGTTTTATTTGAAACAGGAACTCAATTAATAGATTATGCGCATTGATACATTAAGCGATTTACCGGATTGGGAAGATGATCCATTTGGCAGGGAAGATGAAGAAGGCGAAGAATGGAAGCCTAATCCTACCCGAGAAGCCTGTAAGGCCCTTTACCTGAAATGGAAGGAAATAGTAATGATGCTGAACGGCGTGCTGGAAACAGGCGGAGATAAAGAAGATACAGAAGACCTCACCGAACTTTCTTATTTAACAGCACACAAGCAAATGCTTTTAGGAGATGCTTATGAAACAGGTGCCAAAATAAGAAGCTCGGAAGCAGGAGGCATATATGTATTGCGTATGGAGAATGCCGCCATCATCAGGAAGAATGCGCAGCACATCGCCAGCTCACTGTTGCTTTTTGGTACTGAAGACCAGGTGGACGACCACTACGTAGAGCTGATACGCACCGAAATTGACCAGTTCAGGGAGCTTTTTAAGGCATGGGTCAATACCTTTGAAAAAGATGAATATACCGATGACTGGGGGCTGTTTGCATAAAGAATTGCCGGCATTACCACTAGTCATTAAAAAGCTCATTGATCGCACAACCAACCCGGTAAAACAACAAAGGCCAGGCACAAGAAGGATGCTCCTTTTCGGGCAGCGATATTTTACGCGATTTTTGTTCGACTTTACACCTGTTTTATTTAAATCCGGGATCTTACACGCCGTTTATTGCATGAGTCAGAAGCAAGGCTATAATGAACTGGCTTTTTCAGATTTCTCTATAAGGCTGTTCCAGACCACCGCACTTAGTATGGCTCCCAAAACCGGTGCCACTATAAAAAGCCAGAGCTGAGAAATCGCTTCCCCTCCAGCCAGCAAAGCAGGCCCGATGCTTCTGGCCGGATTAACAGATACCCCTGTTACCGGGATGCCTACAATATGGATCAATACCAGGCTTAGTCCAATACTTAGCCCGGCAAAGCCCCCGTTGATATTTTTAGTGGATGTTGAGCCAAATATAACCAACAGGAAAATAAATGTGAACACTACTTCAGCAATAAGCCCGCTTACTAAATTATACTTCTGAGGAGAAAGCTCGCCATAACCATTCTGTCCCAGACCTCCGGCATAGTCGGCCTTTCCCGAAGCGATAAGGTATAGAACACCCGCTCCTATGAGACCTCCTACTATCTGCGCTACAATATAATATGCCGCTTCCCCTGCTTTCATACGGCCGGCCAGTACCATTCCTATAGATATGGCGGGGTTAATATGGCAGCCGGAAATATGTCCTATCGCATAGGCCATTGCCACAACGCTAAGGCCGAACGCAAAGGCTATACCTAACAGTCCAACCCCGGTTGTTCCATCGGCGCCGGCAATTACAGCACTTCCGCAACCCATAAGTACCAACACCATTGTACCGATCATTTCGGCAATAAATTTTGAAGTAGTAGTTGCTTTCATTTTTTTAGTTTTGTTTTATGCATTTAAATATACTACAAAAATCAAATATATTAGCCGTATTATTCAGGGGATGCCATTTAAATTTTCGCAGGCAGCAAATACACAGCCGGTGAAAACACCGGCTGCAGATGCATTCGATTATTGCTTTTTAAAAATAAACCCGTCTTTTATATACCATTCTTTTTGATAGCCCATTAGCATTCTGCCTGTAATAACTTAGCCACCTTATTTTCCAGGTCTTCCAGATTAAAGGGTTTGGCGAGGAAAGCCTGGGCATTGGCCTGCTCGGCAAGTGAACGTATCTCTCGGTTTGCAGAACAATAGATAACAGGAATATGTTTGCAGTCAGGATCAGCCTTCAGCATTTGTGTAGCCTTAAGCCCTCCAACCCCAGGTATCCAGTTGTCCATAATAATAATATCCGGATTCACCGACCTGGTTTTTTCAATAATATTGTCGGAGGTCTGGCTTAATTCTACGCGGTATCCTGAAGCTTCAAGAACAATTCTAAATATGTCCAGGATGTTAGCATCATCATCAAAAACAAGTACTGTTTTATGATTCATAAATCTATTGTTTAGTATTCAGCTGATTAATAAAATGAGCCATATTTTCAGGCGTTAATATTTGGTGTACTTTCATATGAAGCAATACCTGTTTAGGCATATAGTCTACTTCGGCAGTACGGGGGTCCTGCAAAAGCACTGTTCCTCCATACCCGGCCACATAACCCAATCCTTCCACGCCGTCGTTATTCGCTCCGGATAATAATAAAGCAGTAGTATTGGCTTTAAATATGTATGCTGCTGACCGGAAACTAACATCTATTGATGGCCTGGAATAATTGACCTTTTCTGAAAGATCTAATACGACCTCCGTCTTGTCCTCAAATAAAAGATGATAGTCGGCCGGGGCCAGATAGATGCGGCTGCGAGAAATGTTCAGTTTATCATATGCTTCAATAACAGGCAGGCTGCTGTAAGCGCTCAATAATTCTTGCAGGATGCCTTCATTACCTGCTTTTCTGTGTAAAACGATCACAACAGGGAAAGGAAGCTCTTTATCCAGGTAAGGCAGCAATTTTAAAAGCACCGAAATGCTGCCTGCGGAACCGCCGATCATCAATATTTCCGTTTGGTTGTAATTTTTTGTCATCAGGGTTCCGGACTGATTTTTTTCCATATTTTCTCGTTGTTCAACTGTTTGTATTTATGGTTAAGAAGAGAAAAACGGAGTGTTTCTTTTGCTCCCAGCGCAAGATAACCCAATGGCTGCAAGCTGTCATCAAATAATTTAAAAACACGGTTTTGAAGGTCCTTATCAAAATAAATGAGCACATTCCTGCACAGGATCAATTGAAATTCATTAAATGATGCATCAGATACCAGGTTATGGGTAGAAAAAATCATTTTGGTATTGAATTCGGAATGGAACCGGACCCGGTCATATAACGCAACATAATAGGATGAAAAATCTTTGCTGCCTCCGGACAGTATATAATTCTCAGCATATTGTTTCATAGGACCGACAGGGAAAATTCCTTTGGATGCTTTTTCCAGCACTCCCGGATTGATGTCGGTGGCATAAATAAGCGACCGGTCGTATAAACCCGCTTCTTTTAGCAGGATAGCCAGCGAATACACCTCTTCTCCTGTTGAACATCCTGCGATCCATATCCGTATAAAGGGATGGGTTCCCAATACCGGCAGTATATCTTTTCTTAATGTTTTATAGAAGTACGGGTCTCTGAACATCTCGGTAACATTCACTGTAATCTCTTCTATAAAATGGGGCAGATAAGATGCATCATTGACCAGCCTGTATCTCAGCTCTGCAAAGCTTGTAAACTTATCGATGATGCAGAGCCTGTTCAGGCGCCTTTTGATAGAAGCCCTGCTATATTGTGTAAAGTCATAGTCATATATGCTGGAAATATCATTCAGTAATATTTCCATCTCTATATCTTTAACAATATCCGGTTCCATCATTATAACCATTTTTCAATTACTGCGACCAGCTTATCAACATCTATCGGCTTTGCAATGTATTCATCAGCTCCGGCTTCCAAACATTTTTCTTTATCGCCATTCATTGCGTTTGCTGTAACAGCAATAACAGGTATAGCGGCATACCTTCCGGAAGAGCGGATCTTCCGTATTGTTTCATATCCGTCCATTTCAGGCATCATCATGTCCATTAATACCAACCCAATTCCCGGATCATTTTGCAACAACTGTAACCCTTCCCAAGCACTCTGGCAGGATATATAATTATAGTTCCTGGCTTTCAGCGTTAATTGCAGCGCAAATATATTACGGCTGTCGTCGTCAATAATCAAAATTGTTTTTACTTTATTCATTCTTCTTTTTCTACATTAATTTTCGTATAGCCAAACACGCAGCAGCGATAAAAGCTGATCTCTGTCTACCGGTTTGGAAATGTAATCTGATGCGCCTGACCGAATGCACTTTTCCCTGTCTCCTGTCATCGCTTTTGCAGTAATGGCAATAATAGGGATTCTGGCATGCTGTGGCATGCTCCTGATGCGCTGCATGGTCTCATACCCGTCCATTTCAGGCATCATTATATCCATCAGGATAGCCGAAATTTCAGGATGAAGGTGCAGCTGCTGCAAAGCTTCTTTGCCATCTGTGGCAGAAACTACTTTCATCTGATAATCTTCGAGGGTTTTTGTTATGGAGAAAATATTTCTCACATCATCATCGGCAATTAATATGGTTTTACCTTTCAATATTTCAACAAGAGATCCGGATTTAGTTACCTTCTTTTTCTCCGGTAATGTATGTTCTTCTACCAGGTGCAGGAACAATCCTACTTCATCAAGAATCCGCTGAAAAGAATGAGCCGTTTTAATAACAATTGAACCGGCATATTGCTTTATCCGCAATTCTTCTGCATGAGAAAGCTTATTTCCGGTAAAAATAATGATGGGCAGATCTTCCAGCCCGGGTTCGTGCTTAATAGCCTCTAATGTTTCATAGCCGGTTTTGTCAGGAACGCCCATATCCAGGATCACACAATTCACCCTGTCTGACAGTAAAGAGGTAATGCTGTCCTGTACATTATTTTTGATTTCTGATGCAATATTAAAGTTGCTGAGAAAGTAAGAAAGTGCCGTAGCGTGCTTGGCATTTTCTTCTACAATGAGCACTTTCCTGGGATTGGTGGTAAGCGCTTCTTCTATTTTTTTAAACACTTTTCCAAGCTCTTCCACAGCAACCGGCTTATTGATAAAATCAATCGCCCCTTTCATCAGGCTTTCTTTTTTTACCTGTATAGACGACATCACATGTACGGGTATATGCCGGGTTTTAGGGTTTTGCTTAATTTCGTCCATTACTTCCCAGCCGTTTTTTACCGGCAGCTGGATATCCAGCAAAATAGCAAGTGGCTGGTATTGTTCTGCGGCCTGCGCTGCCATATCTCCCCTTACAATAACAATTCCTTTATACCCCTGCTGGTTACTGAATTTTAAAAGAGCGCCGGCAAAGTGTATATCATCCTCGACGATCAATATCACTTTATCATTTGGATGAATATTGTTTCTGTCATCAGGAATCTCTTCTGGAATACCGGCAACGGTCCACTGCTGTTTTTCCTGTTCAGGTGGTATCGAATCATTCCTGCTTCCGGCTATAACACCAGGTTCGTTATCCGGCTTTACAGAAGCAGGAATAGTAAGGGTAAACGTACTGCCAACTTCCGGCCTACTTTCTACAGTTATTTCACCGCCAAGCAAACGGGCAAGCTCCCGGCTTATAGATAAGCCAAGTCCTGTACCGCCAAACTTGCGCCGGGTAGAGCCATCAGCCTGCTGGAAGGCCTCAAATATGATTTTCTGGTTCTCTTCACTAATACCGATACCTGTATCCCGGACAATAAACTGTACATCATCTGCAGCATCTGCATATTTTATGCTTAAAGAAACCCCGCCGTTTTGTGTGAATTTTATAGCATTGGAAAGCAGGTTACGCAGTACTTGCTCCAGCCGTTGCTTGTCAGTTACCAGGTTTTTACCTGCGCCTGCGGCAACATCAATCGTTAGATAAAGCCCTTTATTTCGGGCAAGCGGCTCGAACATGCTGAGCAGATCTTTTTCCAGCGCCTCCAGAGAAACATCATGGTAGTCGAGCTCCATTTTCCCTGCTTCGATCTTGGATAGATCAAGGATCTCATCAATCAGGCTCAACAGGCTGCTGCCGGAGCTTTGAATCACTTTTGCAGATTCTACCTGGTCCTCGTTCAGATTCTTGTCTGCATTTTCCGCCATGAGCCTGGATAATAACAGGATGGAATTTAAAGGAGTTCGCAACTCGTGAGACATATTGGCCAGGAATTCTGATTTGTATTTAGTACTTAATTCAAGCTCTTCTGCTTTTTTTTGTATTTCCCTGTTGCGAATGCTGATAAGCTCGTTCTTTTCTTCCAACATTTTTGAACGTTCTTCCAATTCCTGGTTAGACTGTAATAGTTCTTCCTGCTGTACACGCAGCTCTTCTTCAGAAGCCTGCAGTTTCTGGGTTTGCGCTTCCAGCTCGGTATTCAGATTTTCGAGTTCTGCATGCTGGGCCTGCAGCTCTTCGGCCTGCGACTGTGTTTCTTCCAGTAGCATTTGCACCTGCTTTCTTCTCCTGGCTGCCAGTATCTCAAGCGTAATGGCGTTGCAGGCATCCTGCAGAAAATTAATTTCCACATCCTTAAAGCTTTCTGAGCTGCCCAGCTCAATCACACCAATACAAAGCCCCTCCACATGCAGCGGGAGCCATAACAGATGGCTTATCCGGATCTGGCCGGTGGAGCAGGTGGTTACATAATCCGAACCGGATAAATTTTCAATTCTTTTTATTTTTTTACTTTCATATACCTGGCCTATAATGCCTTCGCCCGGGGCATATTGTTTTTTCATGTATGCCTCTAACGCATATGTACTTTGCAGCTGCAACAATTCATCATTTATAAGATAGAATGCTCCGTTCAAGTATTTTCCATAATTTACCAAATGCCTGAGTGTTTCGCGGCTCAAGATTTCTTCCGTTTTATTTCCTGCGGTCATTTCACTTAACTTAATCAAACCGCTCTGCCGCCATTCATTATCATTAATTTTTTCAAAAGAGCGCTGCAGAGAGATAGCCATTTCATTCAGCGAAGCTGCAATACTTCCAAGATCATCTTTTTGATCATCGGTTACCCTTACTGTATAATCGCCTGATGAAATTTTTTGAGCTATATGCTGAACTATATTGAGCCTTTTTGTAATGCCTTCATCTTTGTCTTTTAATGCACGCTGCATTTTTTCTCTCTGCTTGAATTCACTACGGATCTGTATATAAAAATAGATGGTAATTAATAAAGAAGCAATTGCAGCGCATATGATAAAAAGGGAAGTGGCATTTGAGCTGCGGTGCATTTGCTCACTAATCTTCTCAAGTATGACTGATTCTTCATTTGTAAAATGATCAATAAGCTTACGGCAGTTGTCCATATATTCTTTTCCATGCTCCAGTTCTTCTATGCTTATTGCTTTGCCCTCTTTTTTTGCATCAATAATTTCCTTCAGAGAGGTTAGCTGTTTGTTTACAATATGATCTAAGCTATCTATTTGCTGTATGTGATGTGTATTATTACGAACAAGGGAACGAACTTCTTTCAGCGAGAATGGCAGGGCACTTACACTATAATAATAGGGTTCAAGAAAGCTGCTCCTGCCCGTTAATAAATAACCCCGCTGGCCAGTTTCGGCATTTTGCAGATCGGTTAATATTTGATTTACCGATTGAATAAGCTGTTGGGTATGAATGACCTGGCTACGGGTAGCCATCTGCTTTTTTATACTAAGAAAGGATGCTGATGATGTTGACAGCAAAACGAAAAGTGAAAAACCAAATCCTATCTGTAATTTGCGAATAAGTTTTTTAGGCATATTGATTTAACTAAATGGTAAGGTAAAATAAAAGGTGGTTCCATGTTCGGGAGTACTTTCAACGCCGTAAGTTCCGTGATGTTGTTTGATTATTTCCGCACAAATATACAGGCCTATACCCAGCCCCTGAAATTCCACAGCCGATTCTTCGGCCCGGTAAAATTTGTCAAATACACGATCTTTCTTGTGTGCAGGAATGCCAATGCCAAAGTCCTGCACAGCTACATAAATATGATCATCTTTAACAGCGGTGTGCAATATGATTTTTTCAGCACCGGGAGCGTATTTTATAGCATTTGTAAAAAAATTGATCAACACCTGTTCAATACGTATAGCGTCTCCAATTATTTCTTTTGTTATTCGAGCCCCTTTTCTTTCTATATGAATCTTTGTATGACTGTTGGTGTTACCGATTGTTTCCACTACATTGTTAATTAATAGCTCTACATTGAATAGTTTTTTATTCATCTTGAGCTTACCATTTTCAATCTTGGATACATCCAGCAGGTCTGCAATCAAATTTTCCAGTTTACCAACCTGGTCATGCGCCCGGCTGATGTAAGAAGCCATAACACTGTCGGACTTTTTGCTTTCAATCCGCTCTAATAACTGTATGTAAGCCTTAATACTGGTTAAAGGTGTTTTAAGTTCATGACTGGCAATGCTTAAAAACTCATCTTTTTTACGCTCTTCCCGTTTTTGATCGTCAATATCAGTAAAAGTTCCTACCCAGCTTTTAACACCGGTTTTGCTTCTTATGGGCATTATACGCAGTAAATGATAACGATAGGTTGCCGAACGGATTTCCCTGATCCGCACTTCACACTCAAGAGGCTCCCCGTTTTTTATGGCATCTATCCATACATTTTCTATGCAAACGTCATCGGGATGCGTTTCAGGAAATTTATCCGCACTTTTGGAATATTGGAACCATTTACCATTGGCAAAAGTTATGCGTCCATCCATATCGGCCCGGAAAGCAATCTGAGGGAGGCTTTCTAAAGTAGAATTCAGGTCTTCTACTTTTTCTTTTAACTCCTGCTGCGCTTTTTTACGTATTTCGATTTCCTTTTCCAGTACTTTTTGAGCTTCATTAAGCGCCAGGGTTTGCTCATACAGGCGATGAAACGTAGTTACCTTTAAAAGCAGGATATCGGGATCAACCGGTTTGGTTATATAATCAATTCCTCCTGAAGCATAGCCCTTTGTAATAAATTTTTTTTCGGTATTAACAGCAGAAAGAAAAATTATGGGAATTTCTTTGGTTTTACTATACCCTGCCAAAGTCTCAGCCACTTCAAAGCCATCAATGCCGGGCATTTGCACGTCCAGAATAATTAAAGCATAATCATTTTTCAGTACTTTTCGCAGCGCTTCCTCTCCCGAAGTAGCTGTATCAACCTCAAAGTCCTGCGATTCCAGCAGCTTTTTCAAAGAAAAAATATTCCCGGGCTGATCATCAACTATTAAAACCATGAATAATTATTTATATTTTTTACAAGAGCTATCCATCGTTTTTGCAGGTCACAAAACCGTTTAAAGACAAAATCCGAAAATAGAAAAAAAAGAGAACTTTCTGATAATATTGACCATACAATCTTTTTAGAAATAATAAAGCCGATAGATTTTTACGATAAGAATTTTCTCAATATGCGCGTTTACCAGATGGACGCGATTAATGATCTGCACTGTTTCAACGCCGGCTAATTTGGTATAGTTTTAGAGCCAATTCACATTATTTACAAAATATCATCTACCACGGCTAAAAAGCCGGAAAACCCTATTCCAACCAATATGAAACCCAAGAAAATTCCCGGTGTTCCTAAACATACCAAAGGTGGCTATCACGACACCGAAAGCTGTAAATGCTTTGAACATGAAGAACGCGTTCTGGAGGAATTTGATTTATTAAAACAGCGGTTTTTCAACATCAATCACTGGAAGGAGTATGCCGGCAAAGGCAGCGCTGCCTTTTGTATGTATAACGTTGAAGGCAAACCTGCCGATAGAGCTCCTGTACAAGGTGATTATATCCGGATTGATATTCCCGCCCCCGGAAATATTGAGGCCAAAGGGTACGATTGGGTTCAGATAAAAAAAATCAGTAATGCATTTCCAAAAAAAACTGAAAAGGAGAACCTGCTGATAGAGTGCGCTCCGTCTATTGACCCTACCGGATCTGATCCTATAAATATCGCTCATTTTTACAACGAAGCGGCTACTTCCACTTTTATGATTTCGAGAAGCGAAAAATGTATCTATGCCGGTATTTATGGCAGGAACGAACAACCTAATTTTAAAAGAGCCAGCCTTCCGGATAAACTTAGAAACAGTATTATTGCTGTTGGAGGCATAATAGGATTCTCGAAAATGGAATGGAAGCCTTTGACAGAGGGACTGCTTTCATTTCAGTGAACAGCCCAATGCTGAAAATTGCTTGTAAGCAGAAATACTGCCTGATTTTTATTTTTCTTTATTCCATCTTCTTTTTAACAAACACAGCACCCCCAGCTCTTCTATCGAAAGCTTTTCATTTGTTTTGAGCAGCTTGTTGATTTCCCTTTTAAAATAGCTTAATGTTTTGCCTTGTATATAATTATCAATTATGCGCGGGTCAATATATGAGCTTCGGGCAATGGCGGGTGTATTTCCTAATTTTTCACTAACCCTGACTACAGCTTCACGGATATTTTTACTCACTCTTTTTTGCTCGCTGGCTTCTACAGCGCCTATTTCATCCAGCGCCATTGCAGCAATAACTGTTCCTGCCCATGTACGGAAATCCTTAGCCGAAAATTCTTCTCCCATTATTTCGCGGATGTATTCATTAAGATCATTACTCTTTACATCGTGAATATTTTCAGTTTCATCCACATATTTGAAAATTTCATACCCGGGCATCTCATCCAGCTCCTGTACAATTTTTGTAAGCCGTGCATCCAGTACATGCTTTTCCTGCTGCTGCCCCGACTTTCCTCTGTAAGAAAAAATCATTTCGTTGCCTACGATATCGAGGTGCTTACTTCGCAATGTGGTAAGGCCATAACTTTTATTTTCCTTAGCATAAAATTCATTACCCGGCCGGAAAAAAGCAGCTTCCAACAAGCGTACCATGGTAGCCAGTACCTTTTCGCGGCCGGGCTTTCGCTTTCGCAAATGCTGACCCGTTACACGGCGCATATGTTCCAGCTGAGCCGCAAAGCGAAGGATGCGATCAAATTTTTCCTGTTCCTGCTTTTTACGAAATTTGGTGTTATAAATATATTGTTTTCGTCCTTTTCCATCGAAGCCTGAAGCCCATATTTTAGCACGTGGTGAAGTATTAATCTCAACCTTTTCCCAAGCAGGAGGAATAACCAGTGATTTGAAATATACTTTCAATCCGGCATCCGTAACTATACAACCATCTGTATCGGTATATACAAAGCCCTTCCCTCTTTTATTTCTGTAATAGCGCATAATACAGCAGCTTTTCCTGATTATTTCACTTTATATTGTAATAGACCAAGCCTCTCAATCCAGTGGTTTACGGCCAGAAATAATATTGTATAGCACCACAATGATAGCTATAACTAACAGAATATGAATCAGGTTACCCATACCCATTCCACCACCTACGCCCATTAACCCTAATATCCAAACAATAATACATATAACGGCAACAAGCCATAATAAACTTCTCATGATTCTTTTTTTTAAATATTAAAAATATATTCTTGCTCTTTACGTGTAAGGTATCTGCTGTTATTAGTTTAGGCGACCATTGCCTGTTTACATTCATCGGCACATGCTTCACAGATTTTGGCACAGGCCTGGCAATGTTCGTGTGAGTGCTTACTACATTCTACCGCACACATCCTGCAAATTTCTTCGCACAACTGAAGGGCACCTTGTTCTGCTATTTCATGTTCCAGCAGTAAAGCTGTACTTCGGCAAACCGAAGAACAAACTATATCTGAACGGATGCATTCAGACAAGTGATGTACTTCTTCCTCTTTCAAACAGGCTGCAGCACAATAGTCGCAAGTGGCGGCGCATTGATTAAGCACACTAATTAATTGACTATGCATTTTATTGTTTTTATTTTAAAAATTCGATTGTACTATAGGCAAGATGCTGACAAGACAATCTGAACTTCCCTGAAAGAATGATAAATTAAAGCTGATTGCTGTGTTTTTTATCTTTCGCCTGATATCTTTTCAACATACATTTCAAATTTCCTGCCATTTCTGCACCGGGAATGCAGTACAGACGTATTCAATTTAATTTTTATCAAAGCAGTGATAGCAATTGCCATTGCTATAGCCCTTCCCCGTTTTCAAAGGTTCAGTATCTGCCGTATGTATGCCGTGAAAGAATATCAGCAAACAAAACATAAAAAATGGTCTTTTTTATAGACCGTCTCAATAAACGATTGAAATTACTTATGATTCAACTGCCTTCGTTTATACAAAAGATTTAAGGTCATTAATGAAATATTAATCACCAAAGAAATAGTATTGGCAGTAATAATAATGGGATCTTTCAACATTATTCCATAAACCACCCAAAATACCAGGCCAATTATAAGAATAATTAATACCCAATAAGAAATATCAGAAGCCTTCTTTTCTTTGATAGTTTTTATAAGCTGCGGAAGAAGTGATATTGCCGTGCAAGCGCTGGCAATAATACCAATAATTGTTATTGTTTGCATTTGTTAAAAATAATCTATATCCGCTTACATTAATGGAAGTTGCGGATCATACCTTTCGCTATGCAAATACTTCGTGAGCTTTAATGAGCATGCAGGAGTATAGATATTTTATAGCCTTTGTGCTGATACGAATACGATCTTTCAAACACACGGGGCCACAGAATACAAATTCTAAAGAAGTTTAATAAAAAAGATTGACTCTTCTTATTTTTTGGAAAGACCTATTCATACCCACGTTTACAAAAAAGACAGAAATTTCGGGTTGAATTTAAAACGGTTAAAAAAAGAGTTGCAGTGTTTACTGCAACTCACTGATTACCAGGTGGAGGATATCGGAGTCGAACCGACGACCTCTTGCATGCCATGCAAGCGCTCTAGCCAGCTGAGCTAATCCCCCTGCTCTTAAGCGAGGGCGAAATTAAAGGAAACGCACTATTTCTCCAACAACCGGCATTATTTTATTTTCCCGCATTTTTTTCTCCTGACAGATCAGGCATTTTTGCTGCACGTATCTTGCTTGCGGTACTCCTGAGCGCCTGTGCAATTTTTTTATCGGTTTTTACTCCCATCGTACGTACGGTTACTTCTCTAACAATAAAAGGAATAACAAGACGCGGTAACCAACCGGCACGCTTTAATAAAACTTTCCCTATCAAAAATTCGCTGGCCCGCCTGATCCCAAACTTCACAAGAGGATTAGTAGTACCGGACTGAAACATACTGCCAGCCTTTTTTTTAACACCGGAAAATGGGTTTATTTCCTGTTTGATAGCTTCAAAAGAATAACTGATTACGGCTTTGCTGGTTTTTAAACGTTCTTTAAGCCGCTTTTTTTCCGCCATCAGGTCGTCATAGTTATTAATTTCGGATTTAGTCATACATTTTGTTTATGATAATATTTCGTATGAAATTGATAATATTTTTTCTTAGTAATACTATTAAAAGCAATATAACCAGTAGGCCTCCTGCAACAATAAAGAAACCTGACACCTGACTATTTAATTGCTCTCCTATCCACCAGCTTAAACCAAGACAGCCAAAAAAGAGTGCAAAAAGCAATACGATAAAAAGGAACAGGGATATTAATAAAGATGCCCCCAGCTTACTTACTTTATCAGTAATGTTTACTACAGAGATCCTGTAATAGGTTTTTGCAATTTCTTCTATATTTTCTGCTATATCTTCTACCTTATCTTTTATTTCGAACATAGAAATACATTTATGCAGTTAAATAAAAAGGTTGCCTGCAATATCATCACAATACGATTATCATGAAAAATCTGCGGGCAACCCTTTTAAGTTAATTCAATAATTAACTCAATTTATTTTCATATTCATCAGTCAGATCAGAATAGGCATCCTGTGACTTACTTTTCACTTTTTTGAGTTTTTCTTTGGCTTTCTGAGAAAGATCAGATAAATTTTCTTTACCAGATTCTATAAGGCTCCCCAACGAATCGGCCCAGTCGTTTGTAGTATTTTTAATCCGCTTCCTTGTCTTCTTCCCTTCTTCTGTGTAAAACAATAAACCTATTGCTACGCCGGCTGCCGCAGCGCCCAAAATACCTAACAAAATCTTGTCCTTATTTTTCATAATTTAACTATTTTAGTATGAACGAATTAATTGTTTAAATTATGTACCCAAAAAATCGTACCAAAAAACTCCAGGAAACAAATAAATAATTATTTATCTGAAATAGTACCCCAATTAGTCGCCCAAATTTTGCACTTCTTTGTTCAACCAACGCTTTATGGCTGCTGTTGTTACAGATTTAGGCCTTTCCAAAGGCATGCCTAAGGCTCTGTCCCAACAAAGGCTCGAAAGCACACCCAATGCACGGCTTACTGCAAAAAGCACGGTGTAATATTCATACTCTACCATACCGTAATGTACTAATAATGCCCCGCTATGAGCATCTACATTAGGCCAGGGATTTTTTACCTTGCCCAGGCTCTCTAAAATTGGGGGTACTGTTTCGTAAATCCGCCAAACAGTGTTTACCAGGTGATCGTTGGGCATGTATTTTTTGCCAAACTCCATCTGGGCTGTAAAACGGGGATCTGTTTTACGTAATACCGCATGTCCATACCCCGGAACCACCTTACCTTCGGCCAGTGTTTTTTTCACATATTCCGCAATTTGCTCATTAGTGGGACTCTCTGTCTTGAGGTATTGCTGCATTTCAAATATCCATTTAATCACCTCCTGGTTGGCCAGGCCATGCAGCGGACCAGCCAGGCCGTTCATGCCTGCTGCATAACTCAGGTAAGGATCACTAAGCGCAGAACCTACCAGATGAGTGGTATGTGCCGATACATTACCGCCCTCATGGTCGGCATGTATCACCATATACAGGCGCATCAGGTCTTTAAATTCTTCACCCTCGTATCCCAGCATATGGGCGAAATTGCCTGCCCAGTCCAGCAGCCCGTCTGGTTGTACAGGCTTTCCATGTTTATATTTCCGATGATATACGTATGCCGCAATATGAGGGATGCGGGCGATCAGGTCCAGCGCATCTTCAAAAGTCGCAGCCCAATAGTCTTTCTTGCTCATCCCGTTTGCATATCTCCTGGCAAAATGGCTCTCACCCTGTAATGCCATTACACCCACCACAAACATTGTCATTGGATGTGTTTCTTTAGGAAGCGCGCTCATGGTGTCAAATACATAGATCGGCACATGGCTGCGACGCTGTATAATAGAAGTTAAATGTTCTACTTCTTCTTCGTTAGGTATTTCGCCGATCAGCATCAGGTAAAGCAACGCTTCCGGTAAAGGCTCGTTACCATTCTTTGCCTTTGGAAGTTTCTCCCGTAGCTCGTCAATTGAGTGCCTTCTGAACCGTATCCCTTCCTGGGCATCGAGCAACGAGGTTTCCGTGATCAGCGCCGTCATTCCTCTCATACCCTGATAAATCTGTGCGAGTGTGGTTTGCCCGATCACAGTGTCTCCATGTTCTTTTAATATAACCTTGATTTCTTCGCCCAACTTATCTGCCTGAGCTTTGAACTTTTGTTTCAGCGATTCCATAACACGTAAAAAAATTTGTTCTTGTTTAAAAGATAAGCATTTGCGCTAAAGATAATTAAAGCGAAATAGTTCAGCAAATTATATTATATATTTAACCGCAGGGTAATTACGGGAACGTTTGCGTGAATATTTTTGCTTTACCCCGCATTGAAATTCAGGATTTCCCTGCTGTAATAAAAGTATTCACTCCTCTCCGGCTGGGCATGTGCCTGTAGTTTTTGAGCCTGCTACACGCAAAACATCATAAACCTGTAAAATCATTCCTAAAATATATAGCATCCTGCTTTAAATCTTAAAATTCATCTATTTTTGGCGGCTGAATGAAAATACTCGACTGGTTCATATTAAAACGCCTGCTGGTAACCTTTGTTTTTTGCATGTTACTATTTACGGTAATTGCAGTGGCTGTTGACAGCAGCGAGAAAACAGACGACTTTGTAAAGACGGGCTTAAGCAACTGGGAAATTTTCAGGCAGTATTATATGGGATTTATTCCTTTTATCTGGAGCCTGCTATTTCCCCTGTTCGTATTTATTGCCGTAATATTTTTTACCAGTAAAATGGCAATGCGCAGTGAAGTGATCGCTATACTGGCCAGTGGCACTACGTTTAACAGATTCCTAAGACCTTATATCGCCGGGGGCATTCTTCTTGCCCTCGTTTTATTTGCGGGGAGGTTCTACTTTATCCCGAAGGCTAATGTGTTATATACTACCTTCATGCAGGAAAAGCTGGACAAGCACAACCCCTTAAAGAACAGGCAGGGGAACAGCTGTTTCAACTGTTTTTATAAAAGAATTGACAGCTCCTCTTATATGGGTGTAAAAAATTACCGGCCCGATACAAAGACCAGCGACATGTTCTTCATGGAACGTATAAAGAAAGGAAAAGTGGTTTATAACCTGAGGGCTGAATCAATAAAATGGGATACCACCGGCCAAAAAAGAAGATGGGTAGCTATTAAAGCCGTAGAACGTATTGTAGACAGCCTTGGCGAACGTGTAAAATTTTATGAGGAGAAAGTGGTAAAACTCAATATCCTGCCTTCGGAACTTATACGCGACGAATATCAAAAAGATAAGCTTACCACCCCTCAGCTACGAGATTTTATAAAGAAGGAAGAGCTGAGAGGCACTGAGGGCCTAAACAGCCTGAAAGTGGAATTATACAAACGTACTGCTACGCCCTTTACAGTTATATTGCTAACTATTATCGGCGCCGTTATTGCCTGCCGTAAAACACGCGGGGGAAGCGGGCTGCATCTTGCCCTTGGTATTTTAATAGCCGCTATATTTATTATAGCGGACCAGTTCTCCACCGTTTTTTCTGTAAAAGGAAATTTTTCCCCCTTCCTGGCGGCATGGCTACCGAATTTTGTTTTTTCACTGGTAGCTTTAAGATTATATTTTACTACGCCTAAGTAGCGGTCAGAAAACCATTGATAAAGGATCGTTGACAGGCAATGACCCATGCACCAGCACCACTGTCATCTGCCAGCTAAGAGTTGTCTACCCTCGTGGAATTTTTGCCGGCCTACTATAACCGGGCCTTCAGCCTCACGATCATTTCCGTTTTCCATTGAGCATAATCACCGTCAATAATATGCTTGCGTGCCTCTGCTACCAGCCACAGGTAAAAGCTAAGATTATGCACACTGGCAATGGTAAGCGCCAGCAGTTCCCCGGCTTTAAATAAATGCCTCAGGTAAGCCTTGGAATAATAACGGCTCATTTCACAGGGCAGCCCTTCATCGATAGGTGAAAAATCATATTCCCATTTCTTATTGTCAATATTAATTACTCCCTGTGTGGTAAACAGCATGGCATTACGGCCATTGCGTGTAGGCATTACACAATCAAACATATCAATACCCATACCAATACACTCCAGGATATTCCAGGGAGTGCCTACCCCCATTAAATAACGCGGTTTCTCTTTGGGTAAATGCTGGCAGCACCAGTCGCAGATCTCGTACATCACTGGTTCCGGCTCGCCAACACTTAGTCCGCCAATAGCATTACCCGGTGCATCTTTAGAAGCTATATGATCGCAGGATTGTTTCCTCAGATCCTTGTAAGTAGCCCCCTGCACAATAGGAAAAAGATTCTGGGTATATCCGTATTTATCAGGCGTAGAAAGAAACTGCTCCAAACACCTGTCCAGCCAGCGGTGGGTAAGCTCCATACTTTTATGCGCATAGGTATACTCGCTTCCACCAGGGGGGCATTCGTCAAAAGCCATGATGATATCTCCGCCGATGCTCCGCTGGATGTCCATCACTCTTTCAGGTGTAAATAAGTGCTTACTGCCATCTATATGCGACCGGAAGGTAACCCCTTCTTCTTTTATTTTCCTGGTTCCGGCTAATGAAAAAACCTGGAAGCCACCACTGTCTGTAAGAATAGGCTTATCCCAGTGGTTGAAGCGGTGCAACCCACCGGCTTTTTCCAGAACACTGGTGCCCGGCCTCAGGTATAAATGATACGTATTTCCCAGGATAATCCGGGCCTGTACATCATTTACCAGCTGCTGTTGTGTAACGCCCTTTACACTGCCCGCAGTTCCAACCGGCATGAAAACAGGAGTTTGTATAGAGCCGTGATCGGTGGTAATGACACCCGCACGGGCGTTAGAACTGATATCTGTGTGCTGTAAATCGAAGCTTAATCTTGCCATGTGAGCGCAAAAGTAACAAGTTAGGTAATATATTTGCTTCTATGCCTTTCACTATTACAACTATACTGTTTTATACTTTCGCTTTCGTCAGCTGCATTTTGGTATTGTACTACCTTTATTTTTTTGCAAGGTTAGCCTTTTATAAATCTCAGCATAAGGCGCCTGAGAATCCACCTTCCTTATCCATCATTGTTTGCGCCAGGAATGAAGAAAAGAACCTGGAACAAAATGTGCCGGTATTGCTGGAGCAGGAGTATAAAGCACCACATGAGCTGCTGATTGTAAACGACAATTCAGAGGATAATACCAAAATGATCATGCAATGGATGGCAAGAGAAAGAAAAGGATTGCAACTGATCAATATGGAGCGGGAAGCCAAACTGAATATTGGCAAGAAATACCCGCTATCTATAGGCATCAGGGAATCGAAATACAACCACCTGCTATTAACAGATGCAGATTGCGTACCCGCATCGAATCAATGGGCTGCCAAAATGCAAAGCGCCTTTGAGCCGGGCATTGAAATAGTATTAGGCTACGGCCCTTATGAAAAGAAGGAAGGCTGGCTGAACAGGATCATACGCTTTGAAACCTTTCACAGCGCCCTGCAATATTTGTCCTATGCACTGGCAGGGCTGGCTTATATGGGTGTAGGCAGAAACCTGAGCTATACCAAAGAATTATTTTCGAGGCATAAAGGCTTTGCCTCTATCAATCACCTGCCCGGCGGCGATGATGACCTGTTCATTAAGAAAGCAGCAACCACCCATAACACGGCCATCATGATTGATGCAGAGGCTCATACCATCAGCCAGCCTAAAAAAACATGGAGCGACTGGAGACGGCAAAAGACAAGGCATTACAGCACTTCCAAGTATTATAAGTTTCATCACAAATTTTTACTGGGCTTATACAGCTTTTCCCAATTTTTGTTTTACCCGCTGCTGATAACTGTGGCCATTCTATTCAGCTGGCAGGTTGCAGCAGGTGTATTCATTGTTAAATCTGCCATTCAATATATCGTGTTTTCTAAGGCCATGAAAAAGCTGAACGAAGCCGACCTTATAAAATGGATATTGGTAATGGACCTGTGGATGTTTTTTTATTACCTGCTCTTTGCTCATACGCTTTGGAAGAAGGAGAAGAGAGCCTGGTAATACGTTTATTTCTTTTACGGTAAAATATGTGTCACTTTTTACTATATGCACATCAGGATCTCTAAAATTTTTGATCTCCTGTCAAACATATAGATTAAAACGCTTGATTAGCGCTTTAAAAAACTATTTGCTATCTGAAAAGCCGGATGCAAAAATTGTAAGCGAAAATGCCCTGATTGACATTAATCACACTACCATATACACATACATGCGTACGCAAAAATCTTTTCAGAAAATTAAGCAGTTAATAAGTACATAACTCAACCGTTATTCATTCTAACCCTGCTTTCAAAGCCTCAACAGCCTGTATAAGTTCTGTTTTGTCCATAGATGCGAAACCCAACCGGAATGCATTTTGTTGTGCATACCACCTGATAATTTTAAACTGCGTATTGGCAGCAAGCCGGACGATAGAATAGCAGGGATTTAGTTTTACCCAGATAGCCATTCCGCCTGTTGGCAACGTATAAGAAACGGAGCCGCCTAATTTTTCTTTCAGCAACACATCTAAAAAGTCCCTGCGTTCGTGATAACATTTTTTTGATTTTTTCAGATGTCTTTTAAGTTCGCCCCCTTTTATCAATATAGCCAAAGCGTTCTGCATATAGCCATCGCCACCTACATCTATTATTTTTCTGAAAGCCGTACACTGTTCAATAAAATTTTTAGGAGCTACCATAAAACCGATACGCAAAGCAGGGTCTAATATCTTGGAAAAAGAGCCGATATAAATCACATTTCCGTTATGATTGCCACTTGCCAAAGGCAGGTAAGGCGAAGAGGTGTAATGATAATCATAGTCGTAATCATCTTCAATAATGGTAAATGAAAACTGTTTGGAAAGTTCCAATAATTTTACGCGCCTTTCCACGCTTAACGTTACGGTTGTAGGGTAATGATGATGCGGAATTACATACACGGCATCAATTTTTTTCTGTTTACAGATCCTCTCAATGGCATCTGCATCAATACCCTTGTCATCTTCGTTTACCTCGATGATTTTTGCTCCGGTTGCTTCAAAGGTTTTATTGGCAACAGGATAATTAGGCTTGCCCACGATGATTTTAGACGAATGCCCTAAAAGCAGTTGAGCAGACAAATAAATACTCATTTGTGCCCCGTGAGTAATCAGAATATTGTCAACCGAAATGTTTAGCCCCCTTGTTACCGACAGGTAATTCGCCAGTTCTTCCCGGAGTTTCAAAGTTCCCTGCGTTGTTCCGATACTTGCGTTTTTAATAGCATACTTTTTTGAAGTAAGCGAGCGGTATGTTTTCAATAAATCATCTATTGGCGATAATCGTACGTCGGGATGCCCGTCATCAATAACAATATCGGGATAAGAAGCCTCATTTTTGCTAATGGTATTTTCTTCGATAATCCTAAAAGGTACGTTCAGGTCATTTTCGTAAGATGTCAATACATTAGGTTCGCCCCATTTTTGAGGTTTCAGCAAAGGGATATGCCCCGAAACGGCGACATGCTTTCTTGGAACAATCATAATCCAGTCTTGTGCGTCCAGCTCCTCATAACCTGCAATTACGGTCTTGCGGTGTACACCCAGCGTTTTAGCCAATTCACGACTGCCTGGCAAATACGTCCCCGCTTTTAAGGTACCGTTTCTGATAGCATTAATGATTGAAACGGCGATCTGCCTGTAAACAGGAATTTTGCTTTGCTTATCTATAATGATGATGCGTTCGTAGGGTAACATTCTGGACTACCTTTTATCTATGAATTGGACTACAAAGATAGTCCTGCTGAAAATTAACTTTGCAATTTCAATAAAACTAATTTAAAGCAATGGAGTACCACATCAAAAAAGCAGGGCTGGAAGATTTAGATACAACAGCAGAATTATTTAACCGCTATCGGGTGTTTTATCGTCAGGCAGACGATTACGAAAAATGTAAAAAATTCATTAAAGAACGATTGGACAATGAGCAATCGCATATTTTTGTCTTGCACACAGGTAATAAAGCTGCCGGGTTTGTTCAGCTGTACAAACTTTATCATTACATTAAACTGGAGAAGCAATGGTTATTGAGTGATTTGTTTGTTCATCCCGACTACAGAGGCAAGGGGCTTTCGGTAGCATTAATAGACCGGGCAAAACAATGGTGCAATGAAACCGGAGCTTGCGGACTAATGCTTGAAACCGAAAAAACAAACGATATAGGCAACAAATTATATCCACGTTGCGGTTTTGAGTACGACGGGAATCACAATTATTACTATTGGTGGAAGTAACCAAAACGACGGACTAAATCGGTTCGCCTTTTTTCCTTAAATTGTTTGTATTATGGTTACATTAGCTATACAGCCCATACTGGAAAACGAAAAAGTAATCCTTTATCCTTTGCAGGAAAAAGATTTTGAGGCGCTATATGCTGTGGCGGCAGACCCGCAAATATGGGAGCAGCACCCAAACAAAGACCGCTGGAAAAAAGAAGTATTTAAAATATTTTTTGACGGAGCAATGCAAAGCAAAGGAGCTTTTAAAATCGTAGATAAAGCCAAAAGCGACACGATAGGCAGTACACGGATTTACGATTACAATGAACAGGAAAACAGTATATTCATCGGCTATACTTTCTATGCTACACCATATTGGGGAACAGGCATCAATCGTTCTGTAAAATCAATGATGCTGGATTATATCTTTCAATTCGTTTCAAAAGTCTGTTTTCATATCGGAGCAAACAATATCCGTTCGCAGGTGGCCATCAGTCGCATCGGTGCCGAAAAAACTGCAGAGCAGGAAGTAACCTATTTTGGCGAAGCACCGCGATTGAATTTTGTGTACGAAATCAGTAAAGATAAATGGCAAAGACTAAACAAGAATGAATGTATCTGACCTTATTATAAACGACAAAGAATCGATATCTTTAAACGATATATTTCTGAATGAAGCCGCCAGGAAGCAGGTGGTACAACTTATCAGAGAGCATCATTATATTGAAGCACTGACCCCCTACGGCCTGCCTGTTAATAATAAAGTATTGCTGCACGGCAGTTCGGGATGTGGTAAAACAATGACCGCCAAGGCCATCGCAAATGCATTAAGCAAAAATATTTTTATACTCAATTTGAGCAATGTGGTTTGTTCACGCATTGGCGAAACCTCGCAGAACATACAACAGGTATTTAACAAAGCAGGAAAAGAAAAGGCGGTTTTATTTTTAGACGAATTTGACCAGATAGGTAAAGCACGTGGCAATGATGACAAAGATGTAGGTGAAATGCGGAGACTGGTAAATACCCTTATTCAGCTGACAGATTATTTTCCGGATAATGCTTTACTGATCTGTGCCTCCAATCATCCCGAAATTATTGATACCGCCTTATTAAGACGGTTCCAGTTGAGGATATATTTTGAGATGCCGGCACCCAAAGTTTTAGACAGGTATTATGATCAGTTATTGTCCCGCTTTCCAAAATATATACAAGAGGTAGAACGTAAATACAACATATCATTTGCAGAAGCCAAAGACCACCTGTTTACCCATGTAAAAGCGGCATTGATCGGCGAATGGGAAGCTCGGCAAAAAAAGCAGGGCATATAAGCAGCAAAAACAATAATAAAAGAATTTTTTAACTATAAAAAAACATACAGGTGAAACAACGTATTAATATCAAAGAATTAGAGCCCGACGCCTACAAGGTATTGTTTGACATGGAAAAATATCTTTCAAAAACAGATATAAGTTTAGCTCTTAGAGAACTTATTAAAATAAGGGTATCACAGATAAACAAATGCGCGTTCTGTCTTGAAATGCACACTCAAGATGCCAGAAAAGCAGGTGAAACAGAGCAAAGAATTTATGCACTATCTGCCTGGGAAGAAACCCCGCTGTTCAGTGAAGAGGAAAAAGCTGTATTGGCTTTGGCAGAAGAAATAACACTTATATCAAAACACGGAGTTAGTGATGCTACCTTTCAAAAAGCACAACAGTATTTTACCAACAACCAGGTAGCGCAAATAATCATTACTATTAACCAGATAAATTTCTGGAACAGGATTGCAGTAAGTACCAAACTGTTTCATCAGCAATAGCATTATAAAAATCCAATGAGTGAACAAATTTTAAGCAATATTGCCATCATAAAAGAGCGGATAGGTAATGCCTGTAAACAGAACGGCAGACATCCCGATGAGGTAAAACTATTACTGGCCACCAAAACCGTACCTGCAGAACGTATTAAAATTGCGTTACAGGCAGGACATACACTGATGGCAGAAAACAAGGTACAGGAGCTTAAAGAAAAATACGAAGCACTAAAGAAAGTGCCACACACGAATCACTTCATCGGTCACCTGCAAACCAATAAAATAAAGGATATACTAAAGTATGATGTGGCCTGCATACAATCGCTCGATCGTTTGGAACTGGCCGAAAAGCTGCACCAGCGGTTAATGTTTGAAAACAGGACCATAGAAGTATTGATACAGGTAAATACATCCGATGAGGAAAGCAAGTTCGGCGTACGCCCTGATAAAGCTATTGAATTAGTAAAAGAGGTGGCACAATTGGGAACGCTGAAAATAAAAGGGTTAATGACGATTGGCCTGTTCAGCGCTGAAAGAGAAAAAGTACGTCCGTATTTCCGCCTGCTTAAAAACATTCAGCAACAGATCATTGCTATGAATATTCCCAATGCAGATATGAAAGATCTGTCGATGGGAATGAGCAGTGACCTGGAAACCGCTATTGAAGAGGGAGCTACTATAGTTCGCGTAGGAACCGCTATTTTTGGGAAAAGGATGTACCCGGACAGTTACTATTGGAATGAAGCAAAGTCAGGAGAATGATCTTGATAATTGCGAAAAATAATAGTTTTCATGATGTATAATGTTTTGCCGCTATTTTTCTTATTTTGAAAATTGATTGAATGCTTAAATCAGAATGAATAAGGGTAAAACGATATTTGAAGAATCGCTCATTCACAGGTATCATCGTTTTTTGGATGAAGCCGGTGATACGACTTTTTATGGAAAAGGGAAAACACCTATCATCGGCACTGATGGGGTGTCGTCTTATTTTCTTCTGGGAATGTTGATATTGAACGAGCCGGTGGCAGAAGTAAGAAAGAAAATAATTGATTTGCAAACCTACGTTGCTAATGATGCCTATTTCAAAGCTGTACCAAGCATTCAAAAAAAGAAAAGTAAATCCGCTTATTTTCTTCATGCTAAGGATGATGTGCCGGAGGTCAGGAAAATGGCATTTGAGCTAATCACAAAAATTGATTGCCATTTTGATGCTGTGATTGCAAGAAAAAATTATGGTATCTATGAGAAAAAGCATAATGGTAATCAATCAGAATTTTATGCAGATATGTTTTCTCATTTGCTGATCGATAAGTTTAATGATCACGAAAAACTTGTACTTAATATTGCACATCGGAGTAAATGTACCACACATAAGAATTTGGAAAAGGGCTTGGGTAAAGCAGCAACTATTGCGGCAAATAAATATCCGGGAAGCAGTAATCGCTGCCGGATGGTTTTCAATGTTCAGCAACCTACTTCGGAGCCGATCATAAATATTGCTGATTATTTTTTATGGGCACTGCAAAGGAAATGGGAAAGGAATGAGAGCCGGTATGTTGATTTTCTCGGAAATAAAATCCGGTCAATTCAAAGTTTATATACTAAAGATGAAGAAAGTTAACTGCATAAAAAAAGCCCATCATCACACTAAGAAAGATACCTTTCAACGGCTTGAAGCCGACCTTTATGTGATACAGGCAGTACAAATATAACATTTTTTGAAGAAATACAGTTTATCTTGATTGCGCTTTTTTCCCAGCCAGGTCTCATTAATGGAAATGAGCAGTGACCTGGAAACCGCTATTGAAGAGGGAGCTACTATAGTTCGCGTAGGAACCGCTATTTTTGGGAAAAGGATGTACCCGGACAGTTACTATTGGAATGAAAATACAAATAAGCAATGAAAGTACATTACCTGCAACATGTATCTTTTGAGGGATTAGGATATATAGAGACCTGGCTAAAAGCGCATGATCATGATATTACGTCAACCCGTTTTTTTGAGAAGTCGTATCATTTGCCAAACGTTGAGGAAATAGAGGCGTTGATCGTAATGGGCGGACCAATGGGCGTATATGACGAAACTAAATTTCCATTTTTAAAGGAAGAAAAAGCATTTATTAAAAATTGCATCCGGGAAGGCAAAAAAATATTGGGCATTTGCCTGGGAGCCCAACTGCTCGCAGATTGCCTTGGGGCCAAAGTAAATAAGGCCCCGTATACAGAAATAGGCTGGTTTCCTGTAACGCCCACAGCAGAAAGCAGGCAAATTTCATGGTTTAACGAACTTTTCAAGAACACGCCAACAGTTTTCCACTGGCATGGAGACAGGTTCGAAATTCCCGAAGGAAGTATTAACCTGCTTTCATCCGAGGCCAATACCAACCAGGCATTTTATTACAGCAAAAAAATAATCGGCCTGCAATTCCACCTCGAAGTAACACAAGACACAATAATGCTGATGTTAAAAAATGGCGTATCCGAATTACAGGAGGGGTCTTATCAGCAAACCACAACACTTATTCAAAGCGGGGCAAAAAATACCAGGAAGTGTAATGAAATAATGAACAACCTCTTACATCAATGGCTGAATGGTTAGCTCTATTATTTTCCTGCTATGACCACGAACAAAAAAGATGGATTAATAATGGAAAATCTAAAAAGAAAAGGAGCAAGAAGTAGCAAAGAAATCCCGCAGGATATTCTGGAACAGTTAAATCACGGCGAGATCGAAACAGCAAACCTGGTAGAATGGCTCGCCGTTGATCAGCAGCTTTTACTGGAGCACCTGCTCAAACAAAACGGCCGGGCACATTACCTGGCGCATATTATAGCATCCGTTGCACAGTTAAAAAAGCAAACCGTAAACACAATAAATGAAGCCATAGGAACAGCACTTTCTGAGCAGGCAATAAAAAATGGTGATAGCGGCTTCTTCATACTATTGTCGAACCATAAGTCTGATCTGGTTCGTTGCTGGGCTACATATACCATTGGTAATAATCAAGAGTTAAGTATGGAAGAAACGCTGGAACAAATTCAAATATTCGCAGCAGATAAACATTTTGCAGTTCGGGAAATTTGCTGGATGGCCATAAGAAAAAAAATAGCTGCTGATCTGGAAAAGAGCATTGCCATTCTTTCTACCTGGACCGCAAACAAAGATGAAAATATAAGAAGGTTTACCACAGAAGCAACCCGACCCCGTGGTGTCTGGTGCGAACATATTGAAGTTTTGAAGCAAAATCCTGAATTAGCATTATCCATCTTAGAACCGTTAAGATCCGACCCTGCAAGATACGTTCAGGACAGCGTGGGCAACTGGCTTAACGATGCCGGTAAAACACAACCCGGTTTTGTAAGCTCGCTTTGCCAGCGCTGGGAAAAAGAAAGCCGGACAAAAGAGACCCAATATATTGTCAAAAAAGCACTCCGGACTATTAATAAGCTATAGTTGCAACACTGTAAAAACCATGCAAACCTGTACAACTCCGGTATACCCCAAAAGCACTCTGGACAAAAAGCCTTCAATGGCCTCTAAAAAATGCGCAAAAGAGCAAAGGAATTGTAATTCCGGGAAACTGGCTTTCTAACTACTTCAAAAAGCAAAACCGGCACTGTTCCATTTACGCGTTACTCTGTTGCTGCTCCCTGGTCATAGCACTACTATACCAGCGTATGTTTCTTGCCCAGCTTCAATAGGTCTCCGTATGCCATGGCAGCTTTATGTACCTGAACCGTCCAGTCTTCAGCGGCATTGTCATCGGCACCGTCTGAAATATATTTGAGACAAAGAAACGGGATATTTTCTTTCATGGCAATCATAGCTAAAGCATAGGCTTCCATATCAACTATATTATAAGCCGTCACAACATGCCGCATTTCAAAATTATCGCCGGTTCCGCAAATACCTTCTCTTATTCCTTCCATTGCCAGGCCATATTCGAGCACAGGAGGTAACCCGGATAAAGGAGTCTCGTATAGCTCATATCCCAGCCCTCTTACATCCATATCCCGCTGCACAAATTTTGTACAGCAAACCACTTCTCCCCTGACAAAGTAATTGCTCCCTGCCGACCCAAGGTTTACGACTAATGACGGTCTTTTGTTCTGTATCGCTTTCGCCAGTTCATATGCTGCGTTTACTTTGCCGATCCCGGTAATTAAATAATTATATCCTTCAAAAACCCCAGCAGCCTCAGAAGCCAATGCAAATGAGAACAGCACATTTTCAACAGGAAAGGAATATTCCTGATCAATTTTTATCATCAGTTTTTTCAATTTTTTCTAACATAAGCACTTTTTCTGAAATATGCTGTGAATATTATTTCTTTTAAGAAATAAACGATAACACACTGAGGGGGGGTTGACCCAAAAGTAATACCAGCATGATGTCACAGTGAGCTTGCCGAACTGTTGACGAAGGCTAACTTCTTGATTGTCTATATTTCTTCCTCCCGATAGATTATCGGGACAATATGACAATCAAGGAAGCTTTTTGGTAACCCGCAAGATATTAAAGATAAAGCAGCTATTAAGTTTTTCATAAGCATCTGTTAGAAACGGAATACTTACTTTTGATACAGTTTCAATACCGTAATACTAAAATGAAAAGTAATGTCAGGCATATTTTAATTAAAACCTTCATCGTTCTGATGGCTGTTTTTATTTGTCTGCCCTGCGCTCTGAAGAGAGAGATCAAACAAGCTTTACATATTCCTGTAGCATCGTTAAACCATGCTGAAAAGCCCGATAAAACCGGGATTTGTCAGACACCGGTACAGGAAGAGCATCGAAAAATTTCAGTTTCTTTTCATAAGAAAGACATACAAAAATATGGTGCCGGCTTTGGACCGGATGTTTATTCAGCATTTTCAATACCGCACAATATTATTCCCCTTACAGGAATAAATGTTTTCGCATCCATACCTATTTATATAATTCACGAACAATACCGGATCTGATCTTTGATTGGAACTAACAGATATTCCCCAATCTCCTGTTTTGGCATTTTCACCAATCTTTTTTACTAATTAAAATTCAGATCACAATGAATAACCAGGCATATTATTCTACCGGTGTACTTACAACGGCTTTGCGATGGGTAACCGGTTGGACCTACTTTTCTGCTTTTTGGCGGCGATTAATTTTAGAGAACAAGCTCAACGCTGATGAAGCAGGATATATCGGCGAAAAATTCAATCACTTTTTGCCTAATGCTTTAGTCATTAAACCTGTTATTGAATATTTAGTTGCTCAGCCTGATAGCCTTTGGTGGGCCATGATTATATTTACCATTGTAGAGGGAATTGTGGGCTTTTTATTTATGGCCGGATTGTTTACGCGATTAATGAGCATAGGTGTTTTCAGCCTGGCCGTCGGTATTCTTTTAGGTGCAGGCTGGCTGGGAACCACTTGCTTAGATGAATGGCAAATCGGCGTTTTAGGCGTGGCAGCAGGGTTTACCATTTACTTTTCAGGTGGCGGAACATATTCGTTAGATGCATACTTTGCAAGGAAAGGGCAATCTTTTACGCTTAAAAAATGGTTTGGATTTTTAGGATCGGGTATGTTGAACATCAAGCAAAATCTTTTAAGGAAAATTGTTTTATTCGGTTCAATATGCATCATCGGGTTAACACTATTCACGAACCAGCACTTTCATGGCGGTGTATGGGGCACATTGCACAATAAATCTGTAAAGCCCAAGATAGAAATATCAAATGCTGCACTCCAAAAATCGGCTTTAACCTTTGAGGTTTACAGAACAGAGGGCGCCGACGTATATGGATCTTTTCTTATCGGTATACAAATTTTAAATAGCAAGGGAGAAATAGTTCAGGAATGGAACGGAGCAGCGCTTTCCCGGTTTCGGGATGAGCATATTAAAAATCGTTATGTTGCCAAAGTAAAACCGGGCAAACACAGCCTGTTGATCCCTTTAGGAGCCAGGGCCTCGTTAACCATTCCGGTTGATGCTGTTTTTGAGCCTGAAGACACCTATACACTAAAGCTGATAGATATCAGCGGAATAGAATGGACCGCTGATATGGCCTGTTTACATGAACTTAAAACACATATAACATGACGGGAGAAAGCAGGTTGCAGAAATTAAAAGAAATTGCTTTTTCCTGTCTGAAATTGGGAACGATTGGTTTTGGCGGTATTGCAGGAATGGTAGCCACTATAGAAAATGAAATGGTGGTCCGGCGAAAATGGATCGATCATCAGCATTTTATGGATGTACTAAGCACTTCTTATATCATACCCGGCCCCAATGCCGTGGAAGTTGTCATGCACTGCGGAAAAGAACGGGGCGGCCGTTTGGGATTAGTGGTAGCAGGAGTTTGTTACATACTTCCGGCCATGCTGATCTGCCTCCTTTTTGGATATTTCTACAAACGGTACAGCGCCTTACCAGATGTGCAACGTTTTATTTTCGGCATCAGGCCTGCTACAACGGCATTGGTTATTGGCACTGTGTTCCGGCTCTGGAATAAGACATTAAAGAACAATATTACGCTTATCCTGCTCTGCCTTTTGGTATTTGCAGGTTCCCTCTATGGCATGAATGAGGTGCTGCTGATCATTGGCGCAGGCCTGATAAATTATCTTATATATGCAGCAAAAAACAAATTGTCCTTATTTACCGGGGGGATATTTCTTACTCCGTTCTTTTTGCAGGTAAGTAACAAATTTTCAGACAGCAAACTCTTCTTTATTTTTCTCAAGATCGGAGCGGTGCTATATGGAAGCGGTTATGTGCTTTTTGCATATATGGATGAGTCTCTTGTACGAAAAAATCATTGGCTTAACCATCAGCAATTGATGGATGCCATTGCCGTAGGACAGATTACTCCTGGCCCGATATTATCAGGCGCCACATTCGCCGGCTACCTGATCAACGGGGTCACCGGAGGTGTATTAGCAACTGTGGGGATTTTTTTGCCCTCTTTTTTCATTTCCTTTTTCCTGCATAAACTGCTCTCTTCTGCCCGCACGAGCCAGAAGCTGAGGCTTTTTTTAGATGGTCTCAGTGCTGCATCAGTTTCAATTATAGCAGTAGTAGGCTTTCATTTATTTACATCATCGGTACAGGAGTGGCAGGGAACAGTAATTTTAGGAGTATGCCTTACCCTAACGCTTTTCTGGAAAAGGGTGAGTACTGTGATCATCATACTGGCGGGTAGTATAGGCGGCTTTCTATTGCTCAAAATATGAGACAGGAAAACTAATATCTGCGTATTATAATAGCAGAAAAGTATGCCCTATATCTTAAAAATCTAAAGATTTTGAATACATCTTGGCGGCAATATATCCGGGCGGTATTGGACGGACGGGCAAAAATCATTTAGCATACCCGACAACTTAATTGAAAGCTTAACAATAGTTATATTTAGCAGCAATCATTTTTTTCCGAGCTTCTTTACCACCCAGGGAAGTGATAGTCCCTGTCCCAGCAGGGAAAATAATACTACGGCAATAGAAAGGAATATAATTTCATTCCGCATGGGGAAAGGTGTTCCATCGCCAAGTTCTACGGGAAGGCCAATCGCAATAGCTAAAGAAACGATACCCCGCATACCAGACCAGGTGATAATAAAGCTCGTGCGGGAATCAAATAATGCGTCCTCGCTGATGCGGCGTTTTCCTTCAAAAGCCCTTTGAAGATTGAATTGCTGCAAATAAACCCGTACCATCCTGATCCCCAAAGCCACCAATGTAATAAGTGCCGCATAACCAATATACGTCCATATCTGTGCAGGATCCATCTTTTTTAATACGATAGGAAATTGCAGACCGATCAATAAAAAGATAAACCCGTTGAGCAGGAAAATAATAATATCCCAAAAATTCTTTGACTGTTGTTTGATCCTTTCAGGAAACTTATGGCGGCTCAGCCTTGACATACTCAGTCCCAATATGACCACCGCAATCACTCCCGATACTTCAAAATGCTCGGCAACAAGATAGGTTACAAATGGCATCAACAGCATAAAGCTGATAATAGCCATATCATTGCTACGGAAAAAACGAAGGATCCAGGCCAGTACTACCCCGGTAATCATGCCAACCAGAAATCCACCTCCTAAAACCAGCAGGAATTGCAGGGAAGCCTTCCACCACACAAAAGCGATACCGGTAACCGCAGCTATTGCAAAACGATAAGCAATCAGCGCCGAAGCATCATTAACCAGGCTTTCACCTTCCAGTATAGCTATCGTTTTATGTGGCAGCCCCAGCCCCTTTGTAATACCAATCGCCGCTACGGCATCGGTCGCAGAAAGAATAGCCCCAAGTACAAAAGCAAGCGGCCAGCTCATATCCGGTATCAGGTAACGGGCAACAACAGCAATGCCTACGGTAGTAATAAATACCAACCCTACTGACAGCGTGTTAATGGTATGGATATTGGTTTTAAAATCCTTAAATGAAATATTAAATGCGGCATCATACAGCAACGGCGGAAGGAAGAGGAGCATCACAATTTCCGGGTTCAGCTCAATACCAGGCATGGCAGGTAAAAACCCAACACCTATTCCCACCAGTAATAGTAATACAGGAGCCGGGAGCTTGATTTTATCCGCTATACCTGATGCGCCAATCATCAGCGACATTATAACCAGTACAATAGTATAATTTTCCATCCGGTACCAAAACTATTCTAAATAAACCATGTATAAAAATAGGCGGCTGATTAAATTATCCGTACTGTAAATAATCACACTTATGCAATTGGTATATCCATCTTTTGCTGTAAAAAAAATTATTAATGTATTAGTGCGCTTCTTTCACCTGGTTAAAAAATGCCACCATTTGTGCCAATCCGTTTCCGGAGAACATTCTTTCGGAGTTTTCCAGGGTGTTTTGTGTGGCCTGCGCTCCTCTTTCGATCATTTGTTTTTCAAAATGAGAGATGGCAGTCTTTATGTTCGGGAATTGATTACCGGCTAAATTTTTAGCTAATTCAAAAGCATCCTGTAATGCTACATTTGCTCCTTCACCGGCATAAGGCGGCATCCGGTGAGCCGCGTCGCCAATCATTGTCAGATTCTCCTGTGTTTCCCAAGTTTGATCAAATGGAAAATAATATTGCGGACGCGGAATAAAATGCACGCCTTCATTCGTAAAAAATTCATGCCACTCATCGCTCCATCCTGAAAATGCTGTTTTAAACCACTCAAAAACCTGCTCCCTGTTGCTAAAATCAATACTGCTTTGAGAAAGCCAGTTCTCAGCTATTTTGAAACTGGCCACAAACATAATAGAGCCATCCCCTTTAATGCCGTAACCTATAAATTGTTCGTCATCAAAAGCCATTACTTTTCCTCCCTTTGCAAAGGAAAAAAGGCCCGGTGTATGTTTTTCAGCATTGTAAATATTTCCCTCAATCAACGTGATCCCCGAATAGACCGGCTTAGTATCACTCAGGTACGGACGAACTTTGGAGTTTGCCCCATCTGCGGCGATCACTAGATCGGCATATATGCTTGTTTCGTTTTTGAAATGTACACGCCAGCCGCTTTTCTCTTTTTCCATTGAAACAAAATGACTATCCCAAACAACAGTACCGGGCTTAAGCGAATTCAATAAAATGTCCCGTAAAGGAGCACGATCAATTTCGGGTCGGCTTTCTGACGTAATAGTTGCCAGGTGGTGATCGTCAAATACGACATTGAGCTTCCCGTCTGTAAGGCGCATTTTACTTGCCTCCGGGCGGTGATGTTTATAAAATGCATCCAGCAAACCAGCCCGTTTCAATGCTTCCAACCCTGTGCCTTCGTGCAAATCAAGCGTTGCGCCCTGTACCCGCACCCCGCGGTCAACATCTCTTTCATAAACGCTTACCTCCCCGTTTTTTATTTGTAATAACCGGGCCAAAGCCAGCCCTGCCGGGCCGCCACCAATAATGGCGATCTTTTTATTTTTGAATAAAGTCATTTTATTTTTATTTACGAAGCAGGCAATACCCATGCGAAGCAGCAAGTCGGTTCCGCCTTGGAACAGCCTTTATCAATTTAAATTTTTTTGAAAAAACATCAGTTATATATTCAGGAATTATTTTAATATCTGATGGCAAAATATCCCCAGACAAGATAAGTGCCGTGGCTTTTAATACCCTTGCCCGTTCATTCACCTATTTATTTTTTCCTGCTGTATCCAGGCAATGGAAGTAACCAATATCGAACGAAACATCCAATTGCGAATGAATGTTATTCAGATCCGTTGCATCTTCTACCACGAAGTGTGGTTGCTGCATTTTTCCTGCATACCGCTTTTTTTATTTTGCTGAGTGCTAAGCTTAGATTCTTAAACAGATTTTTGAGAAGGGTATGGATCAATATTCCATAAGATCTGTATACAATCCGTACAGACGTTTACGCAGGTATTTTACAGCATAATGTTTTCGGGACAACAAGGTATTGACAGGTATATTCATTGTTGCGGCTACTTCTTTCACCGGAAGCCCCTCTAATTCTGTAAGCTCAAAAGCCGCTCTTTGATCCGGAGGCATTTCCAACAGGGCAGCTTCCAGCTCCTTCCACACTAATGAGCGCATATATTCCGTTTCAGGGGTCGGGAGATCATTATTAAACAGGATTTCTGAGAACGTTTCCAGCACATGCCCTTCATCATTATACCGGGTAGCCGGCAGCGATGCTTCGTGCTTTTTCCTGCCTTTATTAATGATGATGTTCCGGGCTACACGGTATAACCAGGCCGTAACCTGCTCAATAGGACTGAGGTTATTTTCAACGGTTTTTATTAACTGATAAAAGACATCCTGCAAAATATCTTCTGCGTCTTCCTTATTGGAGACCCTTTTCCAAATAAACGATTTCAGGCGCGCCTGGTGTTCTTTTACCAGCTGTTCAACATCTGGTTTCCCGGTATGTTCATTTATCCCCATCACCGTGATGTGCTTGCGCTCCCTTATCAAAATGTTCCATTCCGAAAGGATCACCCCAACCGAAACTCCGTCTTCGGTTAATAAATTCTTTACGTTGCTCCGGAGTCATATTCCTCCATTTATCCCGAATATGATTTCTCCTTTCGTGCATCATCCTGTTCCTGCTAAATCCGAAACGCCCGAAAAGAATACGTGCCAGCAGGAACAATCCTAAGGCCTGCCAGAAATTAATGACAGTTAGCCCGAAAATACCCGGAACCAGCCAGTTCCACAACAGCATAATAACAGTGCTTACTGCAGCCAATGCTGCAGCACCCATTAAAGCTATTTTTACACCTCTTTGTTTCATCTTTTAAATATCATTTGATCAAACAAACCACATAATCACATAGTATCCTGCTATTTAATGCAAAAAAACGATGCTCTTATGTGGTTGGTTATTCTTATTAACATGCATGTTCCCCAAAACCCCGGATACCCTGCATTCTGCTTTCAAAAGCCTTTTTGCGCTCATCCACGAATGCCTGCTTTTCTCCGGCAGACATTTTTGTCCATTTTTCGCAAAGCTCATCCAATTTCTCTACAGAAAACCGGTCTTCTCCTATATTCCCGAACCGCTCATTCGCAAATTCAAGTTTCTCACTGTCAGACATTTTCGCCCATTTTTCCTGGAACTGTTTTCTTTCATTTTTATCGAAAGGGCTTCTTCCAAAGAATCCCATTCCAAAACCTTTTGTTATCATAATTTTCTTAATTTTTACCTGATTATTTGTTTCTTTAAGAACGTTCTTACTTATGAAGACAACTGAAGAGGAAAAATATTTTATGAAAAGTTGATTTTTTTCCGGTATAGTTAAAAAGAACATAAATCATTACCAATTCTGGCAGGTAAGATTTTCCCTCCGGTTTCTATTTCTTACCAATTACAAAAAGGCTTGTGTAAACAGGGATTTTAACCAGCAGGATTTTTGCCAGGCGTTACGCCTGCATTTGCCGATACCCGCAATTATTTTCTCCAACTAAAAAAGTCAAACTAAAATAGAGTTTGACTTTTCAAATAATGGTATGTATGCTGCTGTTTAACTTATCTGCTGCTGTTTGTTGTAATAGATATAGGAAACCACCAGCACTGCCAAAAAGATCAACGGCATTACCGATATATTAAAAGGATCGCCTTTTGAACTATGAGCAATAAAAGCAGAGGTTAAATTAATCGTAAAACCAGCATAAGCAAATTGTTTAAAGCCCTTGGGGACGAACGGTAACACCAGGGCTAATGCTCCTAAAATTTTTGCCACAGCCAGTTCGATCCTGAAATAATCCGGAAATCCTAAATGTACAAAAGCCTCCTTAAGCTCAGGTGCAGTGAAATAATTGTACCCCGAGAACAGCATCATTAAGGAAAATATACCTGTTGCAGCCCAGTAAATGATTTTTTTGTTTTTCATTTTATCACAATTTTAATGATTGAAAGACAAAGTTAAAACAGATTTGTTTATATTTGAAACATAGTAACTAAAAGTAACAGTAACATTTAGGTAACCAAGTAACTATGACAGGAAAAATAGCAACTCACCAGGAGTGTAAAAAGCATACTATGGCTGTACATGATGCTATGTACGTGCTGAGCGGTAAATGGAAAATATCTATTATTGCAACATTGCTTTACAACAAACATAGAAGGTTTTCTGACATCCTGAATGATGTGAAGGGCATATCCAATAAAATGCTGAGCAAAGAATTAAAAGAACTGGAAATGAACAAGCTTATTAAAAGAACCGTATTGAGTACACAGCCAGTAACCGTTCAATATGAACTAACTGAACACGGCAGGAAGCTGGAATCGGTAATCAGCAGCCTTTCTGACTGGGGCACTGCTCACCGCAGAGAAATTATCAAACGGGGATAAATGGTATGAACAGATTTATACATGATCTTAAGAGACATTTGCTTAAGCTGCTATAACGAAGCGCGTACTCAACAAAAAAGGATATCTTTGTGTCACAAAAATAAAGTAGCGAAAATGTAGCCCATTATTCCTTTCGGACAAATAAGAACGACAATCACTAAAACGATTGCCGGATTGTTTAATCTTTTAAAAGGAATAAATCGTGCTTACAATTCAAAATTTATCCTATACACATCTCAACAAAGATTTACTGTTCAGCCAAATTAATCTGACTGTAAACATTCACAACAAAATAGCTTTAATTGGTAACAACGGCATAGGAAAATCTACGTTATTGAAAATTATTGCAAAAGAACGGCAGCCGTCAGACGGGCAAATAAGCATTAATGTTGAGCCCTATTATATACCACAAATTTTCGGGCAGTTCAACCATTTAACTATAGCACAGGCGCTGCGGATTGAAGGCAAGCTGCACGCATTGAAAGACATTCTGAACGGAAATGCAAGTGAAAAAAATTTCAGTTTACTTAATGATGACTGGACGATAGAAGACCGTTGTAAAGAAGCTTTGGACTACTGGCACTTATCCGGTCTGGACCTGTCGCAAAAAATGGGAACATTGAGTGGCGGGCAAAAAACAAAAGTTTTCCTTGCGGGTATTGACATTCATCAACCTGAATTGGTTTTGCTGGACGAACCAAGCAATCACCTGGATATTTCGGGCAGACAATTGTTGTATGATTTCATACGCTCCACAAAAATCACGCTAATTATCGTAAGCCACGACAGGAAATTGCTGAACCTTCTGGATACCATTTGTGAATTGAACAAAAACGGGATTAAAGTCTATGGCGGTAATTTCGATTTTTACCAGGAGCAAAAACAAATGGAGGATAATGCTTTAAGCCAGGGCATTCAAAGCAAAGAAAAAGCACTGAGAAGAGCGAAAGAGCAGGAACGGGGAACTTTGGAACGGCAACAAAAATTAAATAGCCGGGGGAAAGCCAAACAGGAGAAATCGGGCATTGCCCGGATAATGATGAACACTTTGCGGAACAATGCTGAAAAGAGTACGGCAAAACTAAAAAGTGTTCATGCGGAAAAAATCGGGAGCATCAGGCAAGAGCTACAGGACCTGCGTTCTTCTCTTCCGGAAACCGATCAAATGAAGGTTGGTTTTGACCATTCAAAACTGCACAGAGGAAAAAATCTTTTCATTGCTGATAATATCAATTTTTCCTACGAAAAAGAAAAATATTTATGGCAGGAGCACCTGAATTTTCAAATCGTTAGCGGGGAGCGTATTGTCATAAAAGGCGCAAATGGTTCAGGCAAAACGACTTTAATAAAAGTGATCCTGGGAAACCTCACACCGCAAACCGGAAGTGTTTTTATTGCAGCAAACAAATCGGTTTATATCGACCAGGATTATTCTTTAATAAACACTCACCTGAAAATTTACGAGCAGGCACAACTGTTTAATACCTCCGTATTGCAGGAGCACGAGATAAAAATAAGATTGAACCGCTTCCTGTTTACAAAGGCAGACTGGGACAAACCCTGCAGCGCTTTGAGTGGCGGGGAAAGAATGCGTTTAATGCTGTGTTGTTTAAGTATTGGCCATCAGTCGCCCGACATCATTGTCCTGGACGAACCAACCAATAACCTGGATATTCAGAATATAGAAATACTAACAAACGCCATCAACAATTACAGGGGAACATTGCTGGCCATTTCACACGATGAAACTTTTTTAGAACAAATCAATATTGAGCGGACAATTAAACTCTGAGGAACAGGAAGTATTAAAACCGTGTTGAGTATTTTTGGTAATTGCAAGTTGCAGTATAGCTTAATGGGAAGTTATGAGTAAGTAAATTCAATCTTACACTATACCATCCAGCATTGGCGAAAATATAATTAGTTATTATTTTTTGCCGGGAACCTGCCTGTCTGGTATACGGGGAACTTGTATAAAATTTTTCATTCATCTTTTGTGTACGCGCCTGCCGGAACGCACAGGTTTTGTGAATGAAAAATTTCATGTACGTTTGCCGGATGATCGAATTGGATAAAAAACAGATTCGGATAGCTGTTTTGGATTTGAATGCAGGATATCCGAACCAGGGCATGAGGTGTATTAATGAAATTGTACATGCATGGGCTTTTGAAAACGATTACAGCATTTTGTATAAAGTATTTGATGTAAGGGTAAAAAATGAGGTGCCTGATACTTCCTATGATATTTATATATCGAGCGGTGGCCCGGGCGATCCGCTGAATACACGCTTTGACGATTGGGATATCAACTGGAACCGATGGTTTGGAGATATACTGAGATGGAATGAGAATCCTTCCAACTCTGTAAAAAAATTTGTATTCCTGATATGTCATTCTTTCCAGCTGGCATGCAGGTATTTCAACGCCGGGCTGCTCTGTAAAAGACGATCTACTTCCTTTGGTACATTTCCCATACATATTTTACCAGAGGCCATGGAAGACCCTGTTTTCCAGCATCTTAAAAATCCTTTTTACGCTGTTGACAGCCGCGATTTTCAGTTAATACAACCCAATCTTGAGCTGCTGCACGATATGGGTTCTTATGTTACCTGTATAGAAAAAGAACGTCCGCATGTACCTTACGAGCGGGCGGTAATGGGCATCCGCTTTAACAATTTTATCTTCGGTACTCAATTTCATCCTGAAGCTGATGCCGTGGGCATGAGCAGGCACTTCCAGGACCAGGAAAGGCGCGATATGGTTATAAAGAACCACGGTGCGGCTAAGCTGCAAAGTATGCTGGAGCACCTTGACGATCCTGATAAAATTCACTGGACCAACAAAAACCTGATCCCGAATTTTTTAAATGAAGCGTACCGTCATTTAATGGTGGAGGCAACAGCTGAAGCATAAAGTGGTCTCTCCTATTTTTTAAAGCCGGTCTTTTAATATCCTTAGCTCCCTGGGATAATAATTATTAACCCGGTTGGGTAAAACGTTAACCCAGCCCAGGACCTGGTTTTGATAAGTTATAAGCTTCCAGCCGGTACCGGCGTTCGTTAATTCTATATTATTTCTCTGGAGGTAAGCTATTGCTTTAGTAATATCAACCTCTTCCCGGGACCAGTCTTTATTAACCAGAGGGCTCATGGCCAGTGCATGATCCGGAATAAACTTCTGATGCGCCATCTCGCCCAACAAAACTCCCGAGTAAATGATCCTGAGGTTTTGCAGCAGCAGGTCAAAATCGCTGAAAAGCAGGCCGGGCCAGCCATACACTTTATTATTAACGCTCATCAGCTCATACCCGTCAATGGTTGCCCATTTTTCAACCAGGACCTTTAATGGCTTTGCTGCAGGTTTTGTTACAGGCCGGCTTTTATTTTTATGAATGGCTTCCTCATTTTTACGGAATGCCGCCATAAAAAAACCCTCCCCTTTTACAAGATGCGGCCAAAAACGATAGCCATAGTTTTGAAGCCGTGTTTCCACTTCAGTTATATGCCAGTTACTGTCTATTTGAAATTGAATATTTGAAATCTGAAATTCATCAGTAAGCCAATCCAGTATATCTTCATCTTCCTGTTTCGAATAGGAGCAGGTTGAATATATCAGCACTCCATTTTTCTTTAATGCAGGCATTACATCAGCCAGTATCCTCTGCTGGCGCTGGCTGCATAACATTACATTATTTTCGCTCCATTCATTAATAGCTTCCGCATCTCTTCTGAATAATCCGCTTCCGCTACACGGGGCATCTACAACAACTACATCAAAATAGCCTCTAAGCTTTGCAAAATCTTTCGGGTCGTTATTGGTTACCACCACGTTGCCGCTTCCCCATTTCACCATATTATCTTTTAAAATATGAGCACGCTGTCTTATTACCTCATTACTCACCAACAAACTGTCTTTTGATAGTAATGATTGTATATGCGTGGATTTACCGCCCGGAGCGGCGCACAGGTCCAGCACTTTTAAGGAGCCGGAAAGATCAGCTGTTTGTTTTAATGCCTGCTCGATAAACATGCTGCTGGCTTCCTGCACATAATAACAGCCCGCATGAAATAAAGGATCAAATGTAAAAGAAGGACGCTCGGATAAGTAATATCCGTATGCAGACCAGGGAACAGCTGCGCTACGTTCTCCTCCGAAAAAAGAGGCCTCCGCAACAGCGGCCCGTTTTTGCGGATGGATGCGGATGGAAGTTACTTTCTCACTGCCCGCATGCACCTGCCGGAAAGCCCCTTCATTAAAGTCTTTGAGCCCCTGCAGCGAGTCGACTAATGCTGATGGTAATTGCACGCTACAAAAATAAATAAAGCCAAATGAAATAATGCAGCTTGCCGGTATTTAAATGCTGCTCTTACAGAGGAACGTCATGAACCTGGGGTTAATCATTGTACATTGGCGTATTGAACATGTTCCCCCTTAAACCCTCACGCTAAAATGCTGCTTTTCTTTAAACTGCTTCCTGAAACTGATGATACCAATATAAAAAAGATCAATATCGCAGGCTACGGCTTCATGCTGCACTATATTTTTCCAGGCTGTTTCCATTTCTTTGCTCCAGTGAATATCATCAAATATCAGCAGGCTATCGTTATGTATATAAGGCAGCAACTGGTAGAAATACCGCTCGGTAGGCTCCTGGCGGTGATTGCCATCGATAAATGCCAAATCAATTTCAGGGTTTTGCCGTAACACTCCCTCAAGCGTATCATCAAAATTCCCTTCAACAATCCTGACATTTTCAATATCCAGCTTTTGAAAATTTTCCTGCGCCTTAGCAGCGATTTCTGGAGCGCCTTCCATTGTAGTAACAGAAGCATCGGGCCTGGCAAGCGCCAGATAGCTGGTAGTAATACCCAGCGATGTGCCTAATTCAAGAATGGTTTTTGGCTGATAGTACTTTACGATCCGGTATAACAGCTGGCCAAACTTTTTAGGCTTGGCAGCATTTTTAGCAATAGATGCTATGGACCTTTTATCGGACGATGTTCTGGCAGATCCGGCACCCATATCTTTTACCTCCAGTTCGGTGGTATCCTTCAGCAACGCTTTACGCAGCCCTTCTACCTTTGCATATTCTTCATATAGAGTAAAATCGTTCATTACTTTGGTTATGAACTCAAATACGAAAGGAGAATGTACACCATGTCCTTTGCTGTTGGCAGCATGTACATAATACTTAAAATATTTGGCGGCAGCCTGTAAAGGAGAGTAAACCATGGGAATGTAAAATGATAAATGTAGAATATTAAATTTTAAATGTGGAAGGCCGGATGTCAGGTGTACGATGTACGTTTTACATTATCAAATTATCACATCATCACATTTATTAATTCACTAATTACCTCCGCTCCCAAAGTTCATAAGCATAATTAAACGCATGTTTTTCATCAGCTGTATTTTTTATGCTGCTAACCAGCTGCCATTCTTTTTCTTCAATAGCGGGGAAATACGTATCGCCTTCCACAACTGCATCTACACGGGTGATATATATCTTATTAGCTTTTGGATAATACATTTTGTATATCTCGCCGCCCCCTATTACCATCAGCTCTTTCACGTCCATTTCTTTTACCATAAACTCCACGTCTTTCATAGTGTTCAGCACAATGGCACCATTGATCTTTAACCCCTTCTGATTGCTTAGCACAATATTTTTTCTGCCGGGTAATGGTCTCTTAAAGCTCTCAAAAGTTTTACGGCCCATCACTACCGGCATCCCCCAGGTTACATTTTTAAAATGGCGCATATCATCGGGCAGGTTCCATACCAGGCGGTTATCCTTACCTATTACGTTATTTTCAGATGCTGCTACTACTAAAGAGATAATCATAAATATTAAATGTAGAATATTAAATATTAATTTTTTTTAGTGTCACTTAGCTCCCGGTTTCTTTTTGCTGTTGTTACACTTGCGTTAAATATCGCAATAAGCTCATTACATTCTTTTTAAAGTGATAGCTATGCAATCATGAACAACAACGGGCTTCTCCATAATTATTCTCAGGTTAGCCCTTGTTTCTCTCAGTTCCTTCAAAGCACACTTCATTTATGTATAAAACCTGCCTGCGATTCAGCTGCTAAAACTTCACCATACATTAATGCCGGGGCAGTCCCACTTTTAGATAATTGATGTTCTAAATTGCCTCCTGTTTTGGTATTAGGTAATACATCACAAACGCTCAATACCATTACTGCAAATTTTATCAGGCGATCTTCCAGGTCATATTTTCTTGTTGTATTCGTCATTTTACATTTAAAATTCAACATTCAATATTTTACATTCTTCACTTCAAACCGCTACAGGCGCTTTGATAGCCGGATGGCACTGATAATTTTCGAGCTTAAAATCATCATATTTAAATTCAAAAATATCTTTTATATCAGGATTGATCTTCATTACCGGTAACGGATAGGGCTCACGGCTTAGTTGCAGGTTTACCTGTTCCAGGTGATTATTATAAATATGCGCATCGCCGAAGGTATGCACAAAATCCCCTGCGTCTAAACCGCATACCTGTGCTATCATCATGGTAAGCAAAGCATAAGAAGCTATATTAAAGGGTACGCCGAGGAAAGCATCAGCACTACGCTGGTACAACTGGCAGCTCAGCTTTCCCCCCGCTACATAAAACTGGAACAAAGCATGGCAGGGCATTAAAGCCATTTCAGGAAGCTCGCCCACATTCCAGGCGCTTATAATAAGGCGCCGGCTGTCGGGCGTTTTTTTGATCTGGGTGATAAGGTCTGCCATCTGGTCCACCACTTTCCCGTCTTTTCCCTCCCAGCTGCGCCATTGCTTGCCATACACAGGGCCAAGATCCCCGTTTTCATCGGCCCATTCATCCCAGATACTCACCCCATTTTCTTTCAGATAAGCAATATTGGTATCCCCCTTTAAAAACCACAATAGCTCATGGATAATGCTCCGAAGATGGATCTTCTTCGTGGTAACCAGGGGGAACCCTTTTTGCAGGTCAAAGCGCATCTGGTAGCCAAATACGCTGATAGTACCGGTACCTGTACGATCTGTTTTTTGTGTGCCGTTATCAAGAATATGTTGCAGGAAATCTAAATACTGTTGCATAGTGCAAGATATACAATATTCATTTTAATAAAGAAATACATTACAATGAATGTGCGAAACCTGTCAATTTTATCATAAAGAATTATAATCAGATTGGGGACCACGGGCCGAAAATCCTTTCCACTAATAATAAGAAAAGCCCAACGTTTCCGACAGGGCAGCTTAAATTGATACTTAATGTCAATCGAATTATAGTTCTAAAGCCATAAGTTCAGAGCCCAGATTATGAAGGGCCTTTTCAATCTTTTTACATCGTTCGGGGCGAGGTTTTTTAAGGCCTGTTGAATAGTGCTGCAAATATTTCTGATCTATGCCGGTGATGCGCTCCAAAGAGGCCAGAGTAAAGATTCCTTTATAATAGTTTAACAAACTCTGGGCATCAAATTTAAAGGATATTGTATAATCGCCTTTTAGTATCGCCGGAAGGTTTTCAGGAGCGTTATACTTTTTCAATAACTCAATTGCCTCCAGTATTGATTTTTTAGCCTCCTCCGGTGTTTCTCCTGCACCGTATACTCCTTTTGCATTAGTAGCATACGCACTATAATGGTCGGAGGTCTTTTCGATTGTAATGTTTAATATTTTCATGCTTCGTAAGAAATTTAAAAGGAGGAACTATATAAGCCCCCATATCCTTTGTAATTTTAAGTTGTAGCCCTTTACCGATTTCCTTTGCCCCATGGTAAGGTACCGGATAACGAATGCCTTCCTTTTCGTAAATGTAGTGACTACCCTCCAATTTGACATATCACCATCCGTTGTGCTTCACAATTTTGTGAAATTCCCGGTATTTCATTTGTTAGCTTTAAAACCTAATGTAATTGTCAATTCAAAGGTGGTAAAATACTACCTTATACCAAGTGTTTTCAACCTTATTCAGAGCTAAAGGTTGGGTGTGGGCTGCATTTAAAAACGCTGCAAACCCCTTAATCAAAGTGCAGCCTTTACATGCATTGAATGTAAAATGTTCCGACAGCATCCGGTATCCAATAACAATGTGGTACAGAAATTCTATACAATAATCAACGGCCAATGTTCACCGGGATTGGCCATGAACTATTAGCAGAATCAAGCATCCAGCTACCAGCATCCAGCGTAAAAGCCGAAGGCTAAAAGCAGAGAGCTCTCTTTATTACGATTGAATATTGATGTATTGAAAATTGATTATTGAATATTTCCCTCTTATGTATAGCATATCCGAACACTCAATATTCAATGCTCAACAATCAATGTTCAATTTCATCGGGATTAGCCATGAACTATGAACCAT